>NZ_JABXEP010000191.1:0-13017 GCF_013372605.1 Myxococcus sp. AM009 | reverse complement strand
CCCCTGGAACACCGGCCCCGCCACCCGCGCACCCGCGGGAAGCGGACGCTCGGGCTGGGGCGCCCCGAAGAGCACCTCCACCCGGCTGCCGCCCACCATCAACACATCCCCGGGGTTGAGCGCCGTGGGCAGGACGAGCCGCTGTCCCCGCACCTCCGTGCCGCCCTCACTGCCCAGGTCGATGGCCGTCACCGAGCCATCCTTGTCCACCTTCAGCATCACATGGAGATTCGAGACCCGCGGGTCCTGAATCTTCACTGCTGCCTGAGCGCCCGACCCCACAATGACGCTCTCGGCCTCCGACACGGCTTCCGCCGTGGAGCCATCCGGCCCGGTGATCCGAAGCGTCAAGCCGTTGTTCTTCGCCGCCGCCATGAGGATTTTCCCTCTTCCCTTCCGCCCTTAGAACGACTGCCGCCGCCCGCTGCCGCTAGAGGTTGTCGACTGACTTCTGTAACTCTGGATCGAAGTTGTCCCGGACCTTGATGAGGCTCTGGAAGTCCGTCTTCTTCCGGTGGAGCAGGTACGAGCCCTCGGGCTTCGTGAGCTCGCCTTCCACCGCGACGTCCGTGAAGTCGATGACCGTCTTCTTCCGGAACACGGTGCGGTCCTCCTCCTGGATGACCTTCACCGTGTCTCTCGACTCCTGCGCCATCGCCACCGAGGGCGCCGCCCACAGGCCCAGCACCACCACCGCTGATACGAGTCGCCTCATGCCCAACCTCCCAATGCACAGCGCGATCCAACCTCAAGTCCTTGAATCCAGGGGAGCTCGCCGACTCATCCGGATGTTGCAGCCTGGAGAGAGGAAAAAAGTTCCGTCCCTCTTCGCCAGAACTCCAGCCTGCCCGCTGGGGTGATGCCCCGGACGCCTGTCCAACCTCACCTCCGCCCACGGGGCTGGCGAGCGCCAGCTGGCTCGCACCGGCCCCTGTCGCGAAGACGGCGTTGCCACTTCCGTGAGTGGCAACGCCGCGGAGTCCTGCGTCTCGCTTCCAAGGGCAGCCGCGCTACTCGCCCGCGGGCGTAGCTTCCCCGCCCGTGGTATCCCCCGCCGGAGCGCCGTCCGGAGTGGGCTCGGAACCGGTGCCCCCCATCGCGTCATCCCCGGGCTGGGTGCCTGCGCCACCCGTCGCGTCGTCCGCGGGCATCGCATCCGTGCCCTGCGCGGGCTGCGCACCACCGCCGCCGATGGCCTCATCCGCCGGAGCGCCTTCACCTTCAGCGGTGGCGGGCGCGGCCTCGGGCGCCGGTGCCTTGAGCATGTTCTCCAGGCCCTTGACCTTGGCGGCAATCATCTGCTTGTCATTGTCGGACGTCGTCTCCAGCCCCTTGCAGCGGTCCAGGAACGTGATGGCCTTCTGCCAGCCCGCGCGGTCCGACGCATACGCCCAGCCCGCGCCGCACACGGCCTCCGGGAGGTCCGCGCGGGTGGCCAGCACCTTCTCGAACGCCTCACCCGCGGCCAGCCCCTTCTTCGGATCGCGCCCCTTCTGTCCGTCCAGCGCCCAGGCCAGGTACAGCGTCACGTCCGGCGAGCCCGGCTCCAGCTCCGCGGCCTTGCCGAAGGAGCGCTCGGCGCCCACGTAGTCGCGGTAGCTCAACGCC
Source organism: Myxococcus sp. AM009 (assembly GCF_013372605.1). NCBI lineage: Bacteria > Pseudomonadati > Myxococcota > Myxococcia > Myxococcales > Myxococcaceae > Myxococcus > Myxococcus sp. AM009. The sequence continues at coordinate 11,409 of NZ_JABXEP010000191.1, read as the reverse complement.
AGGGCGCCCAGGTTGAGGTAGCCCGGGGTGAACTTCGCGTCCAGGGAGATGGCCTTCTGGAACTGCACCAGCGCGCGCGCCCGGTCGTCCAGCTTCAGGTAGACCATGCCCAGCAGGTTGTAGAGCGCCGGATCCTTCTCCGAGTGCTTGCGCGCGTTACCAGCCAGCAGCTCCGCCAGCCGGTACTTCTCCCGCGCGTAGGCCACGTGCGCCAGGTTCTTGTACGCCCCCGGGTTGTCCTTGTTGCGCACCAGCACGCGGCGCGCGGCGGCCTCGGACTCGTCCAGCTTTCCGGCGACGCGATAGGTGATGGACAGGCTGTTGAGCAGCGACGCGTCGTACTCGCGTCCAGGCGTCTTCAGCGCCCGCTCGAACAAGGCGATGGCTTCGTCCAGCCGCCCCTGCTCCCGGTACATGACGCCCAGGTTGACCACCGAGGGCACATGCGCCGGGTCCAGCAGGAGGACCTTCTCGTAGGCCACGCGCGCGTCATCCGGGCGGCCCTGGCGCTCGGCGATGACGCCCAGGTTGAACTGCGCGTTGAGGCTCTGCGGCAGCACCGCCACCACCGCCTCGAAGCCCTTGCGCGCACCGTCCAGGTCCCCCGCTTCATAGGACTGGAGCGCCGCCGCGAAGGCGGACTCCGCGCTGCCTGACTTCTGCGTGGGCGGCGTCACCGGCTTCGGCGCGGGCCGCTGCGCCGCGGGCGGCGTCACCTCCGGCACTGCGGTCTGCTTCTTCTGAGGCCCCGACGCGCACGCCGCCGTGAAGGCCAGCGAGCCGACGAGGAGCGAACGGAACCAGGTCATCTGCGTCTTCCCCACCCCAACCTGAAAGGAGTCCATGCGAAACGGCTTCATCGCAGCACCTCCCCGCGCGCCGCCGTGGGTGCCTGCGCCTCGTCATCCGAAGGCTTCGACGAATCCGCCGGGACTGGCGTCGTCGCGGTGGCGCCTTCCAGCACGCGCACCAGGTCCGACCGGACGAGCGTGTCACTGCCGCGGTAGTTCACCTGCCGCACCTGCGCGTAGGCGCCCGGACGCAGGCGGTTCACCTGGTCCTGCGCGGCCAGGGTCCACGGGCTGTAGACCCCCAGCTCGTAGGCCTTCTCCAGCGCCTTCTCCAGGGCCTCGGAGGCCTTGTCCTCCAGCGGCAGCGCCAGGTTCTCCAGCTCGCCGCGGTACATGGCGAGCTGCTCCTCGTCGAGCCCCGACGGGTCCGGCGAGTCCATGATGTTGCGCGCGAAGTCGGCGTAGGCCAGCCCGATGCGCGTGAGCGCCGCGATGCCCCAGTCACCGGAGCCGGTGGACAGGACGGCGAGGTACTCCTTCTCCAGCCGCAGAATCTCCTTCTGCTTCGCCGCCAGGTCCCGGCGGATGGTGTTCACCCGCGAGAAGCGGATGCCCGTGTAGCGCCTCCACGCCGGCTCCAGCGACAGGAAGCGCGCGTGGCCGTAGGCATTGAGCACCGCCGTGTCCTTGCGCGCGCTCTCCGGCAGCCGGTTCCACGCCCGCACCAGCACGCCCTGCACGCGCTCCTGCTCGCGCGCGTTCTTCAGTTGCTCGTACGCCAGCAGCTCGTGGTAGCGGGCCTGGTACACCTGCGCGGAGGTGGAGCGCGAGTCACGGCCGTACGTCTCCGCGAACACGCCGAAGGCCCGGGCCGCCTCGCTCCACTTCTTCTCCTTCTCCCACGCGAGCGCCGCCGCGAAGGCCACCTGCGGCACGTCCTTGCGGTCCTTGAAGCGGGAGACGTACGTGTTGTAGGCGGCCACGGCCTTCTGCGGCTCACCGGCGCCTTCCCACCAGACGCCCGCGTTGAACTGCGCGTCCGCCACCCAGCCACCAGCCTCGTCCAGCAGCGCCTTGCGCTCGGCGGAGAGCCGCTGATGCTTGGACTCCGCGTCCTCGGCGCCCGGTGGGACGTGCGCCTTGGCGGTCGTCTTCGTCGCCTTGCGCTTGCCGTTGGCGGCGTCCGCCTTCATCGCGGCGTCGTAGCTGGCCACGAAGGACTCCGCCATGACGGCGGCCTTCCGGTACTCGGCGACCTTCTCGTAGAGGCCCGCCAGCGAGTAGCGCGCCTTCAGCTCGAAGGGGCTGCGCGGGTACTCCTTGAGGAAGCGCTCGCCCGCGGCCAGGCCCTTGTCGATTTCGCCCGCCTCCTGCGCGATGATCATCACGTAGGTGAGCGCGCGGTCCGCGTTCTCCGACTTGGGGAACTCGGACACGAAGCGGAGGAACTCCTCGGCGGCCTTCCTCGGGTTCTTCTCCTGCTTGTAGACGACCTCGTCCACCCACTTGTACTGGCTGCCTTCGACGACGCGGCTGACGCGCACGGCGAAGTCCGTTCCAGGCTTGGAGAGCTTCTTGTTCTCCAGGAACTTCTTCGACAGCGTGTTCAGCTCGAGCCACTCCTCGCGGCTCTCCAGCACGTACATGGTGAGGTCGGCCGCGTCGCGCGAGCGGCGCTCCTCGGGGAACTTCTCGATGATTTCGCCGAACCGTCGGGCCGCGTCCACGAAGTGGCTGCGGTCATAGAGGATGACGGCGGCCTGGTAGCGCAGGTCGATTTCGTCCTGCGTGTTCGGATACAGCTTCACGTAGACGTCGCACGCGGCGACCAGCCGGTCCTCGAACTTCGTGAGCGCCTCTTCCTGACGGTCCTTCGCGTCGCGCTTGACGATCTTCTGCTTGGCGACGTCGCCCTTGTCCTTCTTCTCGTCGACCTTCTGGCCAGCGCGCAGGTCGCTCCTGGCGAGCTGACCGCGCTCAATCTTCACCAGCTTGTCGTAGGCGAGGATGGCGTTGTACGAGGCGCTCTTGCGGTACGTCTCGTTGGAGACCTCGCGCGCGGTGTCGCGGTCCGGAATCTGGAAGGCCACCACGGCGTCGTACTCGGCCGCGGCCGCCTCCCACTCCTCCAGCGCCCAGAGGATCTCCGCGTAGAAGAAGCGGAGGTTGAAGGCGGAGTCCGCCACGAAGTCCGGGTTCGCGTTGGAGGCGAACGCATCCACGTACTGCTTGTAGATGTCACGCGCCAGCCGGTAGGTCTCCACCTGGCGCGTCTTCTGCGCCTCCTGGTGGTACTCGGTGACCATGACGCGCATGGCCTCCTCGGTGACGTTGAAGGCGTTGCGCAGGACGGTCGTCTTGTCCTCGTTGGCCTGCCACCACTGGCCACCGGGGCTGTAGAGGTCCACCATCCGCTTCATCTCCTTCCGGACCTGCTGGCGCTGGCGGAGCCCCTCATGGGCGCGGACGATGGCCTGCTGGTACTCCGGCGCGTTGGCGCCCATGGGCTCGTCATCCACGAGCGTGCGGTACGTGAGGATGGCGCTGTCGAAGTGTCCCGCGTCCACCAGGCCCGCGGCCGTCTTGGCCAACAGGCGGCCCACGCGCTGCGCTGGCGCCTTCTCCTTGAAGTAGGAAATGGCCTGCTTCGGCTGGTCCAGTTGGACGTAGAAGACGGTCAGGTCATTGAGCGCCTCGGTGCGCAGGTCGCCCAGCTCGGGGCTCTTCGAGGCGTAGTCCACCACCTCGTGGAGCTTCTTCAGGCCTGGCTCGTAGTCGCCGGTGTTGTAGTCACACCAGGACAGCTTGTAGACGGCGTAGGCGTAGATCTTCGGCACGCCCGAGTCCCGCGCCTTCTCGTAGTTCTGCTTCGCGGGGATGAGCTTGTTGTTCTCGAAGTAGTGGTTGCCGAGCTGGATGTACGCGTCCGGCACGAACTGCGACGAGGGGAAGTCGCGGATCAACTCCTCGTAGCGGGCCACCGCGTCCTCGCGGCGTCCCAGCTCATAGTAGTTGTACCCCATGGAGAAGAGGACCTCGTCGCGCTGCGGATAGTCCGGGTACGCGCGGAGGATGTCCTCGTAGATGCCCATCGTCTCCGTGCGGTAGCGCTCGCTGCCCGCGTGGTCCTGCTTGGGCGCCGCCACCTTCTCACCGCGCGCCACGGACGCGTCGTATTCCTTCTCCGCCGCGAGGAAGCGCGACATCTCCAACTCGTAGAGGTACTTCGACTTCTCCCAGTAGAGCTCCGACAGGCGGTAGAGCATCTCCGCCTTCTGCGGATTGCCGTCCCGCAGCTTGGGGATGAGGCGCTTGAAGGCGGCGATGGCCTCGTCGCGCTTCTTGTCCGCCAGCGCGTCCCGTCTGGCGTCCGGGATGCGGGGAAGCTCCGCGAACTTCGCCGCCGCGGGCCGGACACGCGCGGGGCCCTGCCGCACGTCCTCCGGCGCGACCCCTGGCGGCGGCGCCTTCTCCGCTGCCTTGCGGTCGGCCTGGGCCTTCGCGGCCTTCTTCTTCCCCCCCGCCTTGCTGGACGCACCGGAGATCTTCGACGCGGACGCCGCGGCGGGCTTCTTTCCCCCCTTGCGGGCCTGCGTTTCCGCCGCCTCTCCCACCCCGCCGGTGATGAGCACCGCGCCCACCGCCAGCGCACCGAAACGAAGAACCACCTTCATGCGAGCTCCTGCCGTGAAGCCGACCCGGCATGCGGGCAATCCAGCACCCACTGACGAGGGACGACGGAAAGTAGATGCGCACTTCTGGATTGAGAAGTGGCGGTGGAGCGGTGCTTGCGCACTGTCAACAACGACGAAGGGGCCGCCTCCACGCGGCGTCGCGTGGAGGAGGCCCCTCAAGACAGGTGCAGGCGTGACAGCGGCGCCGGGGAGCCTACGGCAGCTGTTCAGCCGTCTTGGCCGGGCAGCCACGCTTCAGCGTGTATTGGTAGTAGCCAATCTCGTCGATCCAGAACTCGCCCTGGAACTTCCAGTAGTTCCAGGCCGCGCCCGGCATCTTCGGGCGATACAGCGACTGCCCCTTCAGCAGCGCCTTCTGGTCCACGCCGGCCTGCAGCAAGTCCTTCTCATCCAATGCCGTCTGCACGCGGATGATTTCCGCCTGGTCGGAGAAGGTCCGCAGATTGTCCGCTGCCTCACGGATGCGGCGCTGCGCCAGCGTGCCGCCCACCTGGAGCAGCGTCCCGCGTATCTCCTCGAGCGACGCGGTGGACTGCGCCGCCAGCGGCGTGCCTCGCCAGCGTCCGTTCGCCAGTGCACGCTTCTCGTTGTCCACGCGCTCCAGCATCCGCATCACCTCACGGATGCGCTCGTTGTTGCGCAGCCACAGGTACACCGGGCGCGGCAGCCGGCGGTTCTCCGCCGCCACCAGGTTGAAGGACTGCACCAGCGGCACGTCCTCCCCGGTGAACGGCTCCAGCTGGGTCTCCATGGGGCCGTAGAGCTCGTCGAAGGCCGCCAGCGTCGTCTTCACCTCGTCGTAGAGGCACGAGTAGTAATAAACGGTCGCCTTGAGGATCCACGACTCGGGCTGGAAGGCCCCGGTGAACTGCGGCGCGTGCAGCGCCTGGAGGCTGCCGAGCGCTCCGCCGAAGTCCTCGTTCTGGAAGCGCGCGAAGCCGTTCTCGAAGAGGGCCTGGTCCCAGTAGCGCGAGTAGCGCGGCACCCGCTCATAGGCGGCGCTGGCGTCGGCGTACTCGCCGCGGCGGTAGTGGAGCCGGCCCAGGGCGATGAGCGCCAGGTGCTGCGTGGCGCGCAGGTCCAGCTGCCCCTCCTTCGCGGCCAGCACCGCGTTGAAGGCGGCCAGCGCGTCCTTGTCCAGCACGGAGGACTCGCCGGGACGGCCCGGGAAGCGCGGGTCCGCCAGCACCACGCCGAGCAGGTAGCGCGACTTCGCGTACACGCGGCTGTCCTGGGGCACCGCCTCCAGCAGCGCGCGCGCCTCCTCGAAGCGGCTCTTGCGCTGGCTCACCGTGCCCACCAGGTAGTTGATGCGCGCGAGCACCTCCTTGGGCAGCGTCACCCAGCGGTCGCGCACGTCGTCGGTGTAGGCCTGGGCGAGGATGCTGGGGATGAGGTTGTGCTCATCCAGCTGCTGCTGCATGTCCACCAGTCCCTCCACCGCCTGCAGGTACGAGGGGTGCGAGGGCCCGGCGTTGACGATGGCCGCATAGGTGATGAAGGCGGCGACGGGCAGGCCCTTCTGGGCCAGGGCCTGTCCGAGGAAGTACTCCGCCTTGCCCTTCACCTCCGCGTCGGAGGCGCGCTCCGCGAGCTCGAAGAAGAGGGGCGCGGCGGTGTCCATGTCACCGGCGTTGAAGGCGGCCAGCGCGCGGTTGTAGCCACCCGAATCAGGCTGGGCGGACACCGCGAGCGGCGCCAGGGCGACGAAGAGGCTGAGCAGTCGTTTCATGCTGGTTCGGGCCTTCCTGCGCATCAGAAGAGGACAGAGAAGCCGGCGTAGAAGCTCACGTTGTTGAGGACGTCCGAGGACGGCTCGGCCACCAGGTCGCGGCCCAGGATGATGTCCTCGCGGTAGTTCTTCCGCGTCTTCGGGTCGACGCCGTCGAACTTCTCGTAGCGGCAGCTGCCGCTCAGGTTCAGCGAGGCGAAGTCCTGGTTGGCGGAACGCGCCGCTTCCAGCGCCTCGAAGTCCGCCAGGTTGCAGCCGTCCACCCGGTCCACGCGCGCGGTGTAGATGAGGTCCCGCACCTCCACGCGCAGCGCATACGACTCGCCGAACTGGAGCCGGAAGCCCCCCCCCACCGAGCCCATGAACTTGGTGCCGGTGTCACCGAAGCGCGCGGGCACCCGGAACGACTCGCCCTCCACCTCGTTCGTCACCTCGGGGCGGATGAGGTGGCGCGTGGAGCCGACGCCCGCGCCGCCGCTGAGCACCACGCTGAACTGCGCGAGCGAGTTGTTGAGGAAGGCGAACTTGCCGTAGAGCGGCGTCACCTCCACGCCCGCGTGCGCGCCCCACACCAGCAGCAGCGACGAGGCCGCCTGCGCCTGCTCGCGGACCTTGTCGATGAGCTCCAGGTTGAAGGCGCTCTCGTTCGAATACCAGTTGTACTGGCCCATCACCTGGAGGGCGAAGTTCTCCTGCAGGTGGTAGGTGTAGTGCGCCGCCGTGCCCGCGTGGTGGGTGTACTTCCCGTTCACCTGCACCGTGGCCGGGTACACCGTCAGCTCGTGACGGCCCTCGTCCGCGAAGCGCTTCTTCTGGACGATGTGCACCGACACGTTGGGGTTGTAGAGCGGCGCGCCGTTCACCAGCCGCTGCTGCCGCGCGTCCGTCGTGCGCGGCGCATCGGAGTCCAGGTCGTCGGACGCCAGCACCGGCGCGTCATCGGGAACCGGCGGCGCCTCCTGCCCGGCCACGCCCGTCGCCGCGGGCGCGGAGTCCGTCTCCACGGTGGGCGTGGGCTCGGTAGCGGGCTCCGGCGCGGGGGCGGCCACACGGGAAGGCTCGCTGGCGGGAACCTCGTCGGTGCCCTGCGCCGGGGCCGCGTTGGAGCGGACACCCGCGGGCGGCGCGGACGCTTCGGCGGCCTCGGCGGGCACCCGCGGCTCGGGCCGGGACGAAGGGCCGACAGGAGCCTCCGGAAACGACTGCGGCGGCGCGGACGGTGGCGGCACGGACGTCTCCGCACCGGGCGCGGGCACTTGCTGGACCTGCGCCAGCGCGAAGGCCGGAGCCGGGACGCGCGGCGCGGCCTGTGGGGCCGTGGCGACAAGGAGCGCGAGGGACAGGAACGGTCGCATAGTCAGGTGGACCTAGAAGGAGAAGGTGTAGCCAAGGTCGAACTGCACCAGGTGCGTGAGGCCAGGGCTGCGTGCGGGCTCACCCGTCGCCTGCCCCGCCTCCCACGCATCCCGCATCAGGTTGACGCGGTAGTTGTCCCGGAAGACCCAGTCGCGCAGCTCCAGGCGCACGCCGTGCGTGTCCCGGATGAAGAAGCGGAAGCCCACCGCCGCGGACACCACCGGGGCGACTCGCGACTCATTCACCCAGAAGTCCTGGGTGGCCGAGCCGCGATCATCCACCGACGTGCGGTTGTCACAGATGCCCAGGTCGCGGTTCACCACCTGCGTGCACTGGATGACGGAGTTGCGCTTGAACGAGCCCAGCCCGCCGCCGCCCCAGACATAGGCCTGGAAGTGGGCCGGCAGGTCGGACAACAGGCTGAGCTTCCCGTAGATGGGCGCCCAGCGGACGCCGGCCACCCCGTGCAGGTTCATCTGCCAGAGGTCTTCCAGCTCGTCGGTGACGCGCTTGTCCTCACGGTTGAGGAAGCTCTCGGAGATGGAGCGCGCCAGGCCCGTGTGACGGCTGGCCGCGTAGCCGGCCCGCGCCTCCACCGCGAAGGTGTCGAAGAGGTTGTAGGCCACGCCGGCGTTGAAGACGTAGTGCGCCGTCAGGTGCGTCTGCAGCGGCAGACCGACGCCGAAGGACACCTCCAACTTGCCGCCCGGCTCGTACAGCCGGTTGCGGACGACGACGTTGTCCAGGACGTTCTCGTCATCCTGTGCCGCGGCAACCGGCGCCGCCAGCGAGACGGCCAACGAAGCAAAGACGCAGAGCGTGCGTGCGATCATAATCCTGCCCGGCCCGTGGGGTGGGCCGCCATGAGCGGGAGCACAAGGAACTCCCCGAGCCACGGAGTCCGCGTCACCTGACGCTTGAGACTCCTTCGTGGTGCCTGGAGGTGCGCACGGCTTCCACGACCGACAAGCCGAGATGGACAGGAGTCGGAATTCTTTTCACGGTCGCCCCCACCGGACGCCCACCGGTCAACGTTTCCGGGGCATGCCGTGGCACGGGACGTGATGAAGCAGGCAGGCGGGTCGTCACGCGGGGCGGACACCTGCCCACCCGCGGAAACCGCGCGCCTCCCTGCCCTGCAAGACAAACGCCCCGCCCGGATGCCCGACGAATCGGGCCCGGAAGCGGGGCGTTTCGAGCGCTCAGACGCTCAGCAGCGAACTACGCGCCGCGCGCGGCCTTGTGCTGCGCGCGCATGGCCACCTTGATGCTGGGGCGGATGTAGACGACGCCGTTGTTGTGGCCGGCGACGGCACCCTTCACGAGCACCAGGCCCTTCTCCACGTCCACGTCCACCACGGTCAGGTTCTGGGTGGTGACCTGATCCACGCCGTAGTGACCGGGCATCTTCTTGTTCGGGTACACGCGGCCCGGCGTCTTACGCTGACCGATGGCGCCCGGGTGACGCTGATACTCGTGCGTACCGTGCGTCTTCGTCTGCGAACCCTTGAAGTTCCAGCGGCGCATGACGCCGGCGAAACCGCGACCCTTGGTGACGCCGGTCACATCGACCAGCTCGCCCTTGGTGAACATGTCCGCCTTGACGGCGTCGCCCACGTTGAAGGAGGCGGCCTCCTCCGGCGTGACGCGGAACTCCTTCAGGTGGCGGCGGTAAGGCGCGTTGGCCTTCTTGAAGAAGCCCCGCTCAGCCAGGTTGAGAATCTTCTCGCGGATCTCACCATAGCCCAGCGTCACCGCCGAGTAGTTGTCCTTCTCAGGGGTGCGCTTGCCAACGACCTGGCAGGTGCCCACGTCGATCACCGTGACCGGGACGAGGTTGCCCTCATCGTTGAACACCTGGGTCATGCCGATCTTCTTGCCAATCAGACCCTTCACGTCGTCCTCACTGCCAGCGCGCTGGTGGCGCGGAAAAACCCAATAAGTTCAATGACCTGGACTGCACGCGTCCCCGCGGTCGCCAGGAAGCGGCGCAATGTAGCAGACAGGTCCCCGCCGTCAAGCACTACGGGCGGATGCCTCTCTCACTGCGCGCGATCCAACCGCGGGTAGAACGGTGCGAGCTGCGCATCGTTGATGCGCTGTGCATACACGTCTTCGCCCAGGAGGAACAGGGCTTGATCCAGATAATCCTCCGAGGCCTGGACCTGTTCCTCCTTGGCGGCGATTGCCTGGTCGAGTTCCGCCATGCGGTGCTCGTGGTCCAGCTTCCGCTCCTCCTCCTCGTCCTCCATCTCCAGCAGGCGCTTGTGCGCCAGGATGCCGGCCGCGCCGGGCTGGCCGGGCACGGGCGTGAGGGCGGTGGCCAGGTTGGACTCCAGATCCTCCAACTGCCGACCGACCCGCATCTGCTGGAGCCGGTTCTTCTTGAGGTTGCCGCGAGCCAGTTCGATCTTCTCGGGTGACTCGCCGATCAGCTCCATGTCGCTGATCTTCTTCTCGAGCTTGAGCAGGCCGTCCTCGGCGTAGCGCTGTTCGGCCTTGCGAGACGCGAGCGTCTTGCGCAGGTCCTTCACCTTGCCGTCGATGGCGTCCACCGCCTTCTTCCACTTCTTGACGATGGCGGCGTGCTTCGCCCGCTCCTCGCCCTGAACGGCGAGAAAGTCCGAATACGCCGCGTCCTCGTCGTTCATCTCCTGCTCGAGCGCCGCCAGTTCATCCCGGCGCGCCACCACGGCCTCTTCGGCGCGGTAGACGCGGTCCATGGAACGGGGGCAGGTGGGCTTGCCCGGCAACCTGTCCCGCGCCAGGTCGCCCAGCTGGAAGATGAGGTCGTTGTAGCTCTCCTTCGCCATGAATGGATTTCTACGCCCAATGCTCGGCCACTGTCACCGGCAGAGCGAGAAACCCGTGTCATTCCCTCAGGAGTCACCCGGGACGGCGCTGGCCGGCGCGTCGGCGTGGACCACGGGCCCCAGGGCCCCTTCGGCCAGGGACAGCAGCTCCCGGGAGCGGTCCTGCTCCTCGGTGCGGTTCAGCTCGCAGACCCACGCGGAGGAGAGGTCCGCCTGCTGACGGGCCAGCTCCGCGGTCGTCTCGTAGCGCGCGGCCGACGCGCGGGCAAAGGCCCCCTCGCGGCGCAGCTCCAGCAACGTATCCGGATCCAGCTCGATGTCCTCGGGAGGAACCGGCAGTGGACCGCGGCCCAGCGCGGCCAGCCGTGCGAGCAATCGCGAGGCGTGAGCCCGGCAGAACGCGGCCAACACCATCAGCCGTGCCCGGACCCTCGCATCCGCGATTCGCTCCGCCAGCGCCGTCATCCGCCGGGCGGAGACGACCTCCGCCTCCCACGCGGCGGCCAGCGCCGCGGCCAACCGGGTATGCCTCGCACCCATCGACGTCCCCCTGTTCCCTACCTTCAATCCGCCAACGTAGGAACGCCTCGCGAGGGATTCAACCGAGGGCGCGTTCAACCATCCAGTACCCACCAGCCGCGAGGATTCCGATGGACAGTCCCCTCACGGCCCTCGTGTGCAAAGCCGGACGGCGCTGGACCATGCGGAGGACGGGCAGCAGCACCGCCACCACCACCGCCTGCCCCAGCTCCACGCCGACGTTGAAGCCCAGCAGCGCCGTCACCACGGACTCGCCCAGGCCGTAGCCGGCCAGCACGCCCGCGAAGCCGAAGCCGTGGATCAGCCCGAAGAGGAAGGTGACGAGCACCCGGTGCCGGTGCTCGCGCAGCACCAGGTTCTCCACCGCCACATAGATGATGGACGCGGCGATGGCGGCCTCCACCCACCGGGCCTGGGCGCCGTCCAACACCACCCACCCCAGCGCGGCGGCCCCCAGCGTCAACGAGTGCGCCACCGTGAAG
>NZ_JABXEP010000190.1:0-13860 GCF_013372605.1 Myxococcus sp. AM009 | reverse complement strand
GGCCGGAGGGCGGGGGCGGCGCGCCGTCGACCTCCGCTTCGTCCAGCAGCAGCTCCGGCGGAGGCGGAGGCACCATCAGCGGGTCGTCCCCACCGGCGCCCTCCAGGGGCGCGTCCGCGGCGGCGGACAGCTGCTCGGCGAAGAACTCACCGACCTCCAGGGAGAAGCGCTCCGTCAGCTCCCCACCCGCCACCTGCTCACCCTGGTCGGTGAGCTTGAGCTGGGCCTCGCGGTCCATGGCGATGTAGTGGAACTTGCGCAGGAAGAAGAAGTAGTTGTCGAACTCGAGCGACACGGACGGCTCGAGCGCGGACTTCACGTCTGCCAGCTTGTTCGAGCGTCCAAGACGGCCGTTCTCCCTCAGGTTCCGGAGGATGAACAGCGCCTCGCCACTGACGGTGTCGCGATTGAGGGCGGGCTTCTGCATGGGGATGGGACTCTATGCCGTCCCCACGCCGTGGCTCAACGGAGGACTGGCGGTAAAACGCGCCCCTACTTGATGCGCAGCAGCTGCTTCACCGTCTCCAGGACTTCCACGAAACGCACCGGCTTGCGCAGGTAGATGTCCACGCCCAGCTGCATGGCGCGGTCCTGCGCCTCCTTGCCGCCGGCGGAGATGGCGATGATGGGGATGGCGCGCAGCGCTTCTTCCTCGCGCATCCGCTCCACCAGGGCGAAGCCGTCCATCACCGGCATGTAGAGGTCCGTCATCACCAGGTTGAAGCGGTCCTCGCGCAGCATCAGCAGCGCGTGGTGCCCGTCCGGCGCGAAGTGGACCTCCAGGGGGACCTTTCCGTGCAGCTCGCCGCTGGCCAGCTTCTTCAGCACGTAGCTGTACATCTCGATGATGTGCGGGTTGTCCTCGACGATGAGCACACGATACCCCTCGTGCTCTGCGTGGGACGCGTGGCTGTCTGCTCCTGCCGCACTCAAGATGTCACCCAGTTTCCGCCGGTCCTGCTCGCGCTCCACGCGAACGCCGACGCCCGCGGGCTGATCGGGGCCCGCTGGCCGCATCCAGGCCACGGTTCCGCTGACTTCTACCGGATCCAACAGCCCCGGGAAAGAAAGTGCGAGCCGGACCTCGTCCCCCATGACGAAGGACAGGTCCGTCTGGACGAACAGGCCCTCGTGGGACAGGTTCTCCGTCACGTCGCGGGCCTGGCGCCCGTCCGTGTAGTCCACTCTCAGCACAGCCGGGACGCGGGGGTGCTGGCGCTTGTCCTCTGGACCCGGGTTCATAACAAGGGCTTGAAATCGCTCGGTAATTTGCTGATGGCAACCCAGTGTAGCTTCGAGGGTTTATGTTGACAACGTAGCCATTGGGGCAATACGTACCGGCCCGCCATGGCGGAGCCCCTGTTCACCTCTGAAGAGCAGAAGAAGTTCGACGCGGGAATCGCGGAGATCATCTCCCACTACCCTCCGGATCGGAAAAGCGCGGGCATGCTCCCGGCGCTGCGCCTGCTCCAGGAAATCAAGGGATGGCTGCCCCCGGAAGGGCTGCGGCTGGTGGCGAAGCATCTGGAGGTCACTCCCGAGCGGGCCATGGAAGTGGCCAGCTTCTACGTGATGTACCACCTCAAGAAGCCGGGCAAGTACGTCATCGACGTCTGCACGAACCTGTCCTGCTCGCTGTGGGGCGCGGAGAAGATGCTCGCCTACCTGGAGGAGAAGCTGGGCCTCAAGGCAGGTGAAGCCAATGAGAAGTTCACCTTGCGAGAGACCGAGTGCCTGGCCTCGTGTGGCACCGCGCCCTGCCTGCAGATCAACGAGGATCACCACGAGAGCCTGACCCAGGCGAAGCTGGATGCCATCCTCGCCAGGTTGAGCTGAACCTCCCCCCACCCTTCTTAGGCTTAGGACGTCATCGACATGGCCTCTACGGCAAAGACGATCGAACCGATCATCTCGGCGGCCTGGGGTAAGCCTCAGTCCTGGACCCTGGACAGCTACCGCAAGCGGGGGGGCTACGAGGCGCTGAAGAAGGCGCTCCAGATGGAGCCCGCCGCCATCATCGACGAGGTGAAGAAGTCGAACCTCCGCGGTCGCGGTGGCGCCGGCTTCCCCACGGGCCTCAAGTGGAGCTTCGTCCCCAAGGACAGCCCCAAGCCCAAGTACCTGGCGGTCAACGGCGACGAGTCCGAGCCGGGCACCTTCAAGGACCGCTACATCCTGGAAGACGACCCGCACATGATGCTGGAAGGCATCGCCATCGCGGCCTACGCGCTGGGCGTGCACACCTGCTACGTGTACCTGCGCGGTGAGTTCAAGTTCCCGGCGGAGCGCACGCAGGCGGCCATCGATGAAGCCTACAAGGCGGGCATCTTCGGCAAGACGGTCCTGGGCAAGGACTTCGAGCTGAACTGCTACCTGGTGCGCGGCGCGGGCGCCTACATCTGCGGCGAGGAGACGGCGCTGCTGGAGAGCCTGGAAGGCAAGAAGGGCTGGCCCCGCTTGAAGCCCCCCTTCCCCGCGGTGGTGGGCCTCTTCGGCTGCCCCACGGTGGTGAACAACGTGGAGACGCTGGCCAGCGTGCCCGCCGTGTTCCAGCAGGGCGCGGACGCCTACGCGAAGCTGGGCACCGACAAGTCGGGCGGCACGCGGCTCGTCTGCCTCTCCGGCACGGTGAACCGGCCGGGCGTCTACGAGGTGTCGATGTTCACGACCCTCGCCGAGCTCATCTACGACGACAAGTACGGCCGGGGCATGCCCGCGGGCCGCAAGGTGAAGGCCGTGATTCCGGGCGGCTCCTCGGCGCCGGTGCTGGGCGCGGACGAGCTGGACGTGGCCATGGAGTTCGAGGCCCTCAAGGTGAAGCAGACCATGGCGGGCTCCGGCGGCGTCATCGTCATGGACGACGCCACCTGCATGGTGCGCAGCCTGTGGCGCGTGGCCCGCTTCTACGCGGAAGAGTCGTGCGGCCAGTGCACGCCGTGCCGTGAGGGCACGCCCTGGCAGACGCGCCTCTTGCGCAAGATTGAAGAGGGCCGCGGCGAGCCGGGCGACATCGACATGCTGTCCAACGTCGCGTCGTCCATCGCGCCCTACCCGCCCATCGGCCTGGGCAACACCATCTGCGCGCTCGGCGACGCGGCGGCGCTGCCCACGCACTCGTTCCTCATGCGGTTCCGGGACGAGTTCGAGGCCCACATCCGTGAGCACCGCTGCCCGTTCGGCGACAAGCCCTGGGGTTCGTTCGGAGACTGGTCTTGAACATCGAGCTCATCCTCTTCGGGGCGTTCGCGCTCCTGACGCTGCTGTCGGCCGGAACGGTCATCTTCGCGCGCAGCCCCATCAATTCGGCCATGGCGCTGGTGTCCACGTTCTTCTTCCTGGCCGGCATCTACGTGCTGCTGTGGGCGCACACGGTGGCCGTCATGCAGGTGCTCGTGTACGCGGGCGCCATCATGGTGCTCTTCCTGTTCGTCATCATGCTGCTCAACCTGGGAGAGTCGCCCACGCGCGGCAAGCCCACGGTGGCGCGCATCGCGGGCGGCGCGGCGACGGTGGGCCTGTTCGCGGCCCTGGCCATCATCCTCCTGAAGCTGCCCGCCGAGCCGGCCACGCTGAGCACGGGGGCGCAGGCCTCCTTCGGCACCATCGCCACCCTGGGTCAGGTCATCTTCACCCAGTGGCTGCTCCCCTTCGAAGCGGTGAGCTTGCTGCTGCTGGTGGCCATGGTGGGCGCAGTCGTCGTGGCCAAGTCGCGAATCTGATCGCCCATTCCGGACAACTTTTCTGTGCTAGATGGCGGCGCAGGCAGCCGCTCGCGAGGCCCCGAATCGGCCCATGGTTCCCATCACCTACTACCTCCTGCTTGCCGCCGCCCTGTTCTGCATGGGCATGTTCGGCGTGCTCGTCCGCCGCAACGCGCTGGTCATCTTCATGTGCGTGGAGCTGATGCTCAACGCGGCGAACCTCACGTTCGTGGCCTTCGCGCGCATGCGCGGTGACGACCTTGGCCACGTGTCCGCCTTCTTCGTCATCGCGGTGGCGGCGGCGGAAGCCGCCATCGGTCTGGCCATCGTCATCGCCGTCTTCCGGAGCCGG
This sequence comes from Myxococcus sp. AM009, assembly GCF_013372605.1. Classification (NCBI taxonomy): domain Bacteria; kingdom Pseudomonadati; phylum Myxococcota; class Myxococcia; order Myxococcales; family Myxococcaceae; genus Myxococcus; species Myxococcus sp. AM009. Next base: position 9,807 of record NZ_JABXEP010000190.1, on the reverse strand, counting down.
GGCAGCGTCCTGGTGGAAGACATCCGGACGATGAAGCACTGATGCCTCCCCAGGAGCCACTGTCATGACTCTCGTCGAATTCTTCCGGGCGGCACCCGTGGCGCCGGACATCCTGGCGCCCTCGCTCTGGCTCATCATCGCGCTGCCCCTGCTGGGCGCGTTCATCTGCGGCGTGTTCGGCAAGATGATGGGCCGGGCCAACGTCCAGCTCGTCGCCTGCGCGACGGTGGCCGGCTCCTTCGCCCTGAGCGTGTTGGCGTTCTGGGCGACCAGCCACCACAACCCCGACACGGGCCGGCTGGCGGCCATCTACCCCAACCCGTTCGGCATCGAGCGGGACTTCGTGCGCTACGCGCTCGCGTACGACTACGGCACCTGGTTCTCGGTGGGCGACTTCCGGGTGAACTTCGGGCTGATGGTGGACCACCTGTCCGGCATCCTGCTGCTCATCATCACCGGCGTCGGCTTCCTCATCCACCTGTACTCCACCAGCTACATGGAGCACGACGCCGCGTACTGGCGGTTCTTCGCGTACCTGAACCTGTTCGTCGCGGCGATGCTGACGCTGGTGCTGGCCGACAACCTGGTCCTGCTCTTCGTGGGCTGGGAAGGCGTCGGCATGGCCAGCTACCTGCTCATCGGCTTCTGGTACGACGACCCGGCCAAGGCGTGGGCCGGGCGCAAGGCGTTCGTCACCAACCGCATCGGTGACTTCGCGTTCCTCATCGCCACCTTCCTGCTGGTGCTGCTGGTCTCCGCCTTCACCCAGCAGTCGAACGCGGCGGACTACAACACCGCCGGCACCACGGTGAATCACTACACGGCCGCGCTGGAGAAGAAGGGCCCCGTCACGTTCAAGGGCCTGGAGAAGCTGGCCGAGGGCCTGGTGGATGGCACCGCGGACAAGGTCGACCTGAGCACCCCCATCGAGGCGGGCCCCCTGGCGGGCTACACCTTCGGCGGGGTGATGACGGCGGCCATGCTGCTGTTCCTCCTGGGCGCCGCGGGCAAGAGCGCGCAGCTGCCGCTGTACGTCTGGCTGCCGGACGCCATGGCCGGCCCGACGCCGGTCTCCGCCCTCATCCACGCCGCGACGATGGTCACCGCCGGCGTGTACCTGTTCAGTCGCATGTCGGCGCTGCTGGTGCTGAGCCCCACCGCCATGGCGACCATCGCCATCATCGGCGCGCTCACCTCGCTGCTGGCGGCGCTCATCGCCTTCGCGCAGGACGACATCAAGAAGGTGCTCGCCTACTCCACGGTGTCCCAGCTGGGCATCATGTTCATGGGCGTGGGCATGGGCATCTTCTGGGCGGCGGTGTTCCACCTGATGACGCACGCCTTCTTCAAGGCCTGCCTCTTCCTCGGCGCCGGCAGCGTGATGCACGGCAACGGCGACGAGACGGACATCAAGAAGCTGGGCGGGCTGCGCAAGGAGATGCCCTGGACCTGGGCGACGTTCCTCGTCGCCACGCTGGCCATCACCGGCATCCTCCCGCTGTCCGGCTTCTTCTCGAAGGACGCCATCCTGCACGGCGTGCACCACAACCACCTGCAGGGCCTGGAGTGGGTGTCCAGCCTCGTCTACTACCTGGGCCTGCTCATCGCGGCGTCCACCGCGTTCTATATGACGCGCGTGTACCTGCTCACCTTCGAGGGCCCCCGCTCGAAGGAGGCCCGGGTGGCGCACGCCCATGAGAGCGCCTGGCAGATGACCCTCCCGCTGGTGGTGCTCGCGGTGCTGAGCGTGGTCGCCGCGCGGTACGCGTTCGGCATCAACTTCTTCGACATGACGTCGCAGCCGGTGCTCGACAACTTCCTGAGCCCGGTGTTCAGCGCGACCCGGCGCATCACCGAAGCCAGCACGCTGGTGGCGCTGGACACCAGCCGCCCGCAGGTGGTGCCTGACTACCTCAAGGCCTGGGCCGTGGCCCTGGCGGGTGGCGGCGCGGCGGCCTTCCTGTACCTCCGCTACTTCCCGGCGCGCGTGGGCAAGCCGGATCCCGCCTTCATCCGCGCGGTCCGCCCCCTGGCGCTCAACAAGTTCTACGTGGACGAGCTCTACGAGCTGATTGTCATCCGTCCCGTGAAGTTCATGAGCTTCCTCCTCTTCCGCGTGGTGGACGCGCTCGTCATCGACACCGTGGCGGTCCGCGGCACGGCGTGGGTGACTGCGCGCGTGGGCAGCGCGCTCCGCTACGTGCAGTCGGGTGACGCCCAGGCCTACGCCGCAGTGATGGCCATCGCCCTGCTGGGCGGGGTGGCCTACGCCCTCATCCAGGTGATGCAATGAGCTTCGTCGACAACCACCTGCTCAACCTCGTCGTCTTCCTGCCGCTGGTGTTCGCGGCGCTGGTGGCGCTGCTGCCGGCCGGGGAGAACGGTCAGATTCGCACCGTCACGTTCATCGCCATGGTGCTGGACCTGGTGTTCGGGGTCTGGGCCTACATGGCGTATGTGCCGGGCGGACCGGAGTTCCAGCTCGAGTACCGGGCGCGTTGGTTCGACATGTTCGGCACCAGCTACCACATTGGCGTGGACGGCCTGGCCGTGAGCCTGCTGCTGCTCACCGTCTTCCTGGGGCCCCTGGTGGTGCTGGCGTCCACCACGTACATCAAGTTCCGCATCAAGGAGTTCCACCTGGCGCTGCTGGTGCTCCAGACGACGATGCTGGGCGCGCTGGTGTCGCTGGACGTGCTGCTCTTCTACATCTTCTTCGAGGCCATGCTCATCCCCATGTACCTCCTGGTGGGTGTGTGGGGCGCCGAGGACCGCCAGATGGCGGCGGTGAAGTTCTTCCTCTACACGCTGGCCGGCTCGCTGCTGATGCTGGTGGCCATCATCGCCGTGTACTTCATCAGCGCGCCGGTGGGCGCCCGCTCGTTCGACTACGCGAGCATCTACAACGGCCTGCTGGACGCCAACCGGCAGCTCAGCGCCTGCACGGCGGGGCCCGCGGGCGCGTGTGACTCGCTCACCGGGCTGGCCGCCACGCTGCACACCTGGGGTCCGTGGCTGTTCGGGGCGTTCGCCATCGCGTTCGCCGTCAAGGTCCCCATGTGGCCGCTGCACACCTGGTTGCCGGACGCGCACGTCCAGGCGCCGGTGGCCGGCTCCATGATTCTGGCCGGCGTCACGCTGAAGATGGGCACGTTCGGCTTCTGGCGGTACGCGATTCCGTTCTTCCCGGTGGCCACGCAGCAGGCGCGGCCCTTCCTGGCCACGCTGGCCGTCATCGGCATCGTGTACGGCGCGCTGATGTGCCTGGCGCAGCGGGACATCAAGAAGCTGATTGCGTACTCGTCCGTCAGCCACCTGGGCTACTGCATGCTGGGCATCCTGGCGATTACCGCCGAGGGCGCCACGGGCAGCGCGTACCAGATGCTCAACCACGGCGTGTCCACGGGCGCGCTGTTCCTCCTGTTCGGCTACCTGTATGAGCGGCGCCACTCGCGCCTGATGGCGGACTACGGCGGCATCGCGAAGGTGATGCCGGTGTTCACCGCGGCCTTCGTCATCATCACCTTCTCCTCCATCGCGGTGCCGGGCACCAACGGCTTCATCGGTGAGTTCCTGGTGCTGCTGGGCACCTTCAAGAGCGACCTGGGCGAGGCCGCGGGCAACGCGCACCTGACGGCGGTCTTCGGCGGGTTCGCCACGCTGGGCGTCATCCTGGGCGCCGCCTACATGCTGTGGATGGTGCAGAAGGTGTTCTTCGGCGGAATCACCCACCGGGAGAACCAGCACCTGACGGACATGAACCTGCGAGAGGGCCTCACGGTGCTCCCCTTCATCGTGCTGGTGGCGGTGATGGGCCTGCAGCCGCAGCCCTTCCTGGACCGGCTCGCGCCGTCCACGGACCGCTTCCTGGCCCGCGCCCGCGTGGGCACGCCGGGGGCCGAACTGCAGGAGGACCGGCTCCGGGTGGAGGTGATGGCCCTGCCGTCCCGTCAGGTCGTCGCCGCGCCGTCCGCGCCCGTTCCGCTGGCCGCCGCCCCGGCCGTTCCCTCGCCGCGGCAGTAAGCCGCCTGAGCTTCCGACATGACCCTGCCCAATCTCACCCTGGCAGACTTCCTCCCGCTGCTGCCCACCATCATCATGGTGGTGGGTGCCTCCATCCTGCTGCTGTCGGAGGTGTTCCTCTCCACGACGGCGTCGCGCGCGTACCAGGCGGTGCTCACCGTGGTGACGGCGGTGGCGGCCGGCGCCATGGCGCTGACGACGATGTTCGAGCCGCCCCAGGAGGTGATGCTCGGCTTCGGGGTGATGGACCCCTTCTCCAGCTTCCTCACCTTCGTGGTGTGCGTGGGCCTGGCGCTGGCGACGCTGAGCTCGGTGAGCTTCCTGCGCAAGCGGGGCGCGGAGCGCGGTGAGTTCTACGCGCTGATGCTGTTCGCCACGGCGGGCATGAGCCTGCTGGCGATGTCGAACGAGCTCATCACGCTCTTCATCAACATCGAGGTCCTCTCCATCGCCACCTACGCGCTGACGTCGTACCTGCGGCGTGGCACGCGGCCGAGCGAGGCGGGCTTCAAGTACTTCATCCTGGGCGCCTTCTCCTCCGCGGTGCTGCTCTACGGCGCGGCGCTGCTGTACGGCGCCACCGGCACCACCCACCTGACGGCCATGGCCGGTCCGCTGTCCACCGCCCTGTCGTCGCAGCCGGGCCTGGTGTACGCGGGCATCATCCTGGTGGGCGCGGGCTTCGCCTTCAAGGTGGCCGCGGTGCCGTTCCACATGTGGACGCCGGACGTCTATGAGGGCGCGCCGACGCCCGTCACCGCGCTGATGAGCGCGGGCGTGAAGGCGGCCGCCTTCGCGGCGATGGTCCGCGTGTTCTTCCTGGTGGGCAAGGGCGTGGACCCGGCGATGCTGCTGACCCTGTTCTCCGTGCTGGCCTTCCTCACCATGGTGGCGGGCAACCTGCTGGCGATTCCGCAGCGCAACGTGAAGCGCATGCTGGCGTACTCGTCCATTGCGCACGCCGGCTACCTGCTGGTGGGCGTGGCCGCCCTCTTCGTCACCGGCCCGGGTGAGCAGTTCCGCCTGCTGGGTGCGTCCGCGCTGACGGGCGGCACCCCGCTGGACCTGGCCCGCGCGGAGGCGCTGCGCGGCATCCTCTACTACCTGCTGGCGTACACGTTCAGCGCGGTGGGCGCCTTCGCCATCGTCTCCGTCCTGGAGCGTCGCGAGGACGAGGAGAAGGGCACGGCCTGGGATTTGGAGCGCTTCAGCGGGCTGGCGCAGCGCAAGCCGGGCTGGGCCTTCGCGATGGCGGCCTTCATGCTGTCGCTGGGTGGCATCCCGCCCACCATCGGCTTCATGAGCAAGCTGCTCATCTTCCAGGCCGCCGTGGACGCGGGCCTCATCGGCCTCACCATCGTCGGCGTGCTCTCCAGCGCGGCGGGCGTCTATTACTACCTGCGCGTGGTCGTCTACATGTTCATGCGGCCGGTGCCGGAGGGTGCGCAGGCGCTCGAGAAGAGCTGGTCCACCGAGCTGGCGCTGGTGCTGTCCACCGCGGCGGTCGTGATTCTGGGCATCATCCCCGGCCCCATCATGGGGTGGCTGGAGCAGGCCAGCAGCATCTTCGGCCAGTAGCTTCCCACCTCCGCTGCCACACCCCGCCCGCCCCGGCTTCGTGCCCGGGCGGGCGTCGTGTTTCCGGCCGCCCGTGAATCCATCAGGGCGCGGCGTCCACCAACGGGCCGCGAAGCTCCAGCGTCTCCAGGCGCGTCTGCGCTCCCGCCTCGCGGAGCAGGTGCACCAGGGGCGCGTCATCCGTCACCGAGACATTCAGGGTGGACACGCCCGCCCCCAGCCGCCCGAAGGCGGCTTCGAGCAGTGTCCGCGCATGCGCGGGAGACACCGCGAAGAAGGGATACACGAGGGGCCCGGAGCGCAGGTCCATCATCCCCAACCACCGGCGTGCAGGTGCTTGGGGGTCGACGAGCCCCAGCAGCCGGTGCGACTCACTGGCCGCGAAGCCGGCCAACTTGCCGGGAAGCATCCCGAAGGCCTCCGTCAGCGCGCCGCAGTCCTCCAGCGTCACCGGCACCACGGCTCCGTCCGGGGACGCGGCGGGGAGCGCTTCCAACTGGGCCCGCGTCATCCGCAGGGTGGTGGCCTCACGGACCGGCCGCATTCCCAGCGAGGAGTAGAGCGCGAGCGCGGGCACGTTCTCCCGCTTCACGTTGAGGCCCCAGCGGGTACACCCTTGTGCGCGCAGGTGATTGGCCAGGTGCGACATCATCCGCCGTCCCAGCCCCTGCCCCCGAGCGAACGGCGCCACCACCAGCTGCGTCACGAACCCGAAGTCCCCCAGGGCCATCGTCACGGCGTAGGCGCCCACGCCCTGGGGGCCTTCGGCGAACAGGGAGAGCTGGGCGATTTCCGCCGCCCATACAGGTTCGGGCGGGGGAGAATCATCCACCCCGAGCTCCAGAAAGAGCCGGGCGAAGACAGCGTGGTCTTCCAGCCGACCGGGACGCAGCACCCACTGAGATGCAGATGAACCCACCTGAGCTTCCTTTCGTCGCGAACTGGCTCGGCTTGCAGACGCGGAAAAGAAGGCGGCCCGACACCCCAAAGAGGTGCCGGGCCGCGGGTCTTCTCAAGGTGACTCACCGGAAGTGCTGAAGGGGTGGGGGGGAACCGCCTTCAGCCTCGCTTCGATGTGTCCCGCGTAATCCTTTAGCAGTCGCCGTGCCAGCCGCCTCTCAGGGAGAAACTCTAGTTTTCTCAGGCACTTGAAGCACTAGCTGACGCTGGCCCCACCCCCACGCTCCATTTCATGGCTGCAATGGGGTTTCAGAAGTGAAAAAGCCAAGTAAATTCAGTCGCTTGTCTTTTTCACCTATGAACCCGTCCATTTCGGATCTGAATCCATGGCCGCGGGAAAGTTACATGGGTGAGTCTTTACCCTACTCCAGGGCTATTCCCGGGCCAGCTCGCTGGGCGGACGGAGGTTGAGCCGCTTCATCTTCCGCCAGAGGGTGGTGGAGGAGACGCCGAGCTCATCGGCGACTCGCGCCAGGTCCACCCCGTGCCGCTCCAGCGCCTGGGTGATGGCGTGGCGCTCCGCCTCCTCCACCACCTGGGCCAGCGTGGGCCCCGCGCTGGCGTTGCGCCCGAGCGCTCCGCCCTGCCCGTCCAGGAAGGCGACGCTGGGGGTGCCATGAGCCGGCGTCATGCGGCCCTGCCGCACGGGGAAGTCCTCGGGCAGCAGCTCGTTGCCCTCCGCGAGCGCGGCGGCCTGCTCCACCAGGTTCTCCAGCTCGCGCACGTTGCCGGGGAAGTCGTAGCTCATCAGGTGGGCCACCGCGGCGGCGGAGAGGCGCTTGGGGTTGGGGCTGCGGGCATTGGCCCGCTCCAGGAAGTGCTCCGCCAGCGCGGGCACGTCCTCCAGGCGCTCGCGCAGGGGCGGCACGCGGAGGGCCACCACGTTGAGCCGGTAGAAGAGGTCCTGCCGGAAGCGCTTGTCGCGCACCTCCAGCTCGATGTCCCGGTTGGTGGCGGCGACGATGCGCACGTCCACGCGCAGCGCGGTGGACTCACCGACGCGGCGGACCTCGCCCTCTTGCAGCGCGCGCAGCAGCTTGGACTGGAAGGTGGGGCTCGTCTCAGTCACCTCGTCGATGAAGAGCGTGCCGCCGTCGGCTTCCTCGAAGAGGCCCCGGCGGGACTTCACCGCGCCGGTGAAGGCGCCCTTGGCGTGGCCGAACAGCTCGCTCTCCAGCAGGGACTCGCTGATGGCCGCGCAGTTGACGGGCACGAAGGAGCGGGCCTTGCGGCGGCTGTGCGCATGGAGCGCGCGCGCCACCAGCTCCTTGCCGGTGCCGCTCTCACCCTGGATGAGGACGGTGGCGTCGCTCTGCGCCACGCGCATGAGCCGCGTGGTGAGCTCGCGCATGGCGGCGCTGCGCCCCACCAGGGCGGACAGGCCGTGGCGCTGGTTGAAGTCGGTGGTGAGGTTGTCCACGTCGCGCAGCAGGCGCGCGCGCTCCAGGGCGCGCTCCACGCGGTAGCGCAGCTCGCTCTCCTTGAAGGGCTTGGTGACGTAGTCGTAGGCCCCCAGGCGCATGGCCTCCACGGCGCTCTCGATGGAGCCGAAGGCCGTCATCATGATGACCTGGAGCCGGGGCGCCACCTCCATCGCGCGCCGCAGGAGCGTGAGCCCGTCCATGGGCTCCATCTTCAAATCTGTCAGCAGCAGGTCGATGCTGCCGCTGGCGAGCTGGGCCAGGGCCTCCTCGCCCGTGGCGGCCTCGAAGACGGTGTAGTTCTCCGCCCGCAGCAACAGGGCGGTGGTGGCGCGCATGTTGCGCTGGTCGTCCACGACGAGGAGCCGTCCTCGGGTCGGCGGAGTGTTCGCGTCGGTCATGGGAAGGACGGAGGCTGCGAGAGCGGCAGCCGGAAGGTGAAGGTGGTACCGCGCCCCGGGATGCTGTCCACGGCGATTTCGCCCCGGTGCTCCTCGAGGATGCGCCTGACGACGGCCAGCCCCAGGCCGGTGCCCTGGGCCTTGGTGGTGAAGAACGGCTCGAAGACGCGGTGGAGCAGCTCGGCGGGGATGCCCGGGCCCTGGTCCACCACGTCGATGCGCAGCTGCTCGCGCCCCGCATGGGCTTCACGGCGCGCGCGCACCTGCACGAGCCCCCCCTGCGGCATGGACTGGATGGCGTTGACCGCCACGTTGACCAGCGCCTGTCGGATGAGGCGGCGGTCCATGGGCACCGGCGGCAGACCGGGCTCCACGTCGGACTGGATGCGGATGGAGCGGTCCGCGCCGCCGCCCTGCATCCGCGCGGCCTCCAGCGAGTCCTGGAGCACGCGCCCCAGGTCCTCCTGCTGGAGCACCGGGTCCCTGGGACGCGTGTAGTCCAGCAGGTCGCCGACGATGCGGTTGAGCCGGTCGCTCTCCTCCCCCAGGATGTCGAGCAACATGGCCGCGTCGCCGCCCGGCACCAACAGCCGGCGCAGCGAGGCCACCGCGTTGAAGATGACGCCCAGCGGGTTGCGCACCTCGTGGGCGACAATCGCGGACAGCTCGCCCAGCGCGGCCAGCCGCTCGCGCTTCACCATCTCCGCGCGCGTGGCGGCCAGCTCCGCGTAGCTGGCCCACAGTGACTCGTACAGGCGCGCGTTGGCGATGGACAACGCCAGCTGGCCACACGTGGCCTCCGCCAGCTCGATGAGCTCCGGCCCGAAGGCGCGCGGGCCCCGCGTGTCGTCCACCACCACCACGCCGATGAGCTCCTCGCGCGAGGTGAGCGGCAGCGCCAGCAGCGCCTTCTCGTCGAAGCGGTGCGCGAGCTCCGGGTTGAAGCCTCCGTCCGCGGAGGCCACGTCCTCCACCGCGATGGGCTTGCGCTCGCGAGCCACGCGCGCCGTCAGGCCGTCTCCGTGGAGGGGCAGCACCACCGTGCGGAAGAAGTCGCGGTGCGCGATGGAGGCCGCGGCGCCGCGCAGCAACCGGGCGCTCTCGTCGTACAGCAGGATGTAACAGTTGGACACGTCCAGCAGGCGGACGAGGAAGTCGGCGGCCACGTCCAGGATGCTCGACGTCTCCAGCACGCCGGACGTGGTGCGCGCCAGGTCCAGCAGCAGGCGCGTCTCGGCCAACTGACGCGAGGACTCGGCCCGCAGCCGGCGCTGCTCCAGCAGCGTCACCAGCAGCTCCGACAGCGTGCCCAGCAGGCGCAGGTCCCGCTCATCAAAGGGCTTCCCCGGCGCGCGCAGCACCTGGAGCATCCCGCACACCTCGCCGCCGCGCGTCAGGCACACCGCCGCGCCCGCCCCCAACCG
>NZ_JABXEP010000018.1:0-74756 GCF_013372605.1 Myxococcus sp. AM009 | reverse complement strand
GGGGGAGAGGAGGGAGGGGCATGGTGCCCGCCAAGGTGGGTGTGCCCTGCGCGTTGGCCACGGGCCCGGGCGTCTGGCGCGGCTGCTCACGGGTGAGCAGCGTGCGGGCGGCTCGCGCTAGCGCGCCCGCGCGCAGTGCTCCTCGGGACGGAAGGGCAGGGCATACAGCTCGCGCCCGGTGCTTTGCTCGGCGGTGAAGAACACGTCCCAGCCGGAGCGGATGAAGTCGCGCGGCGAAGATGAGGCCGGGCCTGGCGCCACCTCGCCGAGCGCCCGCGTGCCGGAGGCCGTGCCGTCACTCACCCATGGCTCGGCCCCACGTCCCGGCGTCGTCGCGCTGAAGAACAGCCAGTCCTGGAGGGCCGTCACGTTCTCGGGGGAGGACCCCTTGGCTCCGGGCACGATGTCCCTGAAGAGCCGCGTGCCGGAGGCCGTGCCGTCGGTCACCCACAGCTCGCGTCCGTGCAAGCCATCATCCGCGGCGAAGTAGAGACGCCCTCCGCTCACCGCCAGGGAGGCGGGCTCCGAACCCGTGGCGCCTGGGCGGAGGTCCTTCACCCGCCGCGTGCCGGAGGCCGTGCCGTCGCTCACCCACAGCTCCTCTCCCTCGGGCAGCCCCGAGCCGGCGCTGAAGTACAGCTTGCCGTGGAGCGCCACCAGGTCGTGGGGGTAGCGCCCCGGAAAGAAGCGGAGCGGGCGCGTGCTGGAGGCAGTGCCCTCCGTGACGTAGAGGCTGGCCTCGCCGTCGTTGACGTCCACCAGGAAGAAGAGCTTCCGGCCCACCGACTTCATGCGGAAGATTCGCGCCTCGTCGTTGAGCGAGTCGTCGGGCACCTTGAGCAAGGGGGTGAAGCCCGGCCCGCCGTCACTGCGCACCAGCCAGTTCTCATCCTCCATGCTGATGACGAAGTAGAGAAACCCGTCGTGGACGATGAAGCGGCGCGGGAAGGAGCTGGCCTGGCCGGGGGCGGTATCCTCCACCATGAAGGTGCCCGCCTCGGTGCCATCGCTCGTCCACAGCTCGTACCCATCCGTGCCATCGGGGACCACGGTGGAGAAGTAGATCCGGTCCTTGTAGGCCACCAGCGTCTGGCCCTCACCGAAGCTGGCGTCGATGGGGAGCACTCGCTTCACCAGGTACGTGCCCGCCTCGGTGCCATCGCTCGCCCACAGGGCGCGGCCTCGCACGTCGTCATCCGCGAGAAAGAAGAGCTGGTCCCCCACCATGGTCAGCTCCGTGGGCCCCGAGCTCTCCAGCCCCCGCGCGATATCCCTCACCATGACAGTCCCGGCGCCTCCCGTGCCGCTGCTCTTCCAGAGCTCGGTGCCATGGACGCCATCGTTCGCGGCGAAGAAGAGGACGCCCTCCCCGTGGACCAGGGCGTAGACGTAGACGCTCGTGGCGCCGAGGTCCCTGAGCCTGCTGGGCGTGGAACCACACGGTGCCCACTCGCGCCGGGCCAGCGCTGACAACCCGGGGTCTTCCCCGGAAGGGCCAGGCTCGTCGTCCACCGTCGGGGCGCAGCCGGCCAGGAGGGCCAGCAGCACCGGAAAGGGACGCAAGGGCTTCATCATCGGTTGCTCCTTGAAGGCGCGGCAGGGGCCGGGTGGAGCGGCATTCTGGGGACGGAGGGCGCGTTCCCCACCTGCGCGGCAGTCGCGGGCACCGCCGCCCGCGAGACAGTCCGCGCCGCCCGCGGCGCAGGCTGCCTCTTCGGGTAGATGGCGCGCGCGCGGGGAAGCGCGACCTTGGCGCTGTCTCAGACCGAGGGGCACGCACATGGCGCGGGAAGGGAAGCCTGACTTCGGCACGCTGTGGGGTGGGTAGCTGCTCGGGTCCTTGCGGGTCGGCTGTGGGCCGGCGGTGGAGGTGGAAGATGAGGGCGTTGCGTGGCGTGGTGCTGTCTTGCGCGATGGTGGTGGGTTGTGGCGCGTCGCCTCCGGACGAGGCCCCGTTCACGGGCGAGCCCATCATGGAAGAGCTGAGCCTTCCCGATTCGGGGGAAGGGGCGCTGGCTGCTCAATGGGCGCGCCCGACGCCAGGGCGGGCGCGGCTCGTCGAGGACATCTTCCCCGGCGAACAGCCTTGGACTGTGAGCCCGTACCCAGAGAGCCGCGTGAGCTTTCGCGGCAAGCTCTACTTCGCCGTGAACTTCGATGAGGGGCCCAAGGAACTATGGCGGAGCGACGGCTCCCGGGCGGGTACGGATGACGTCGAGTCGTTCCCGGCCCTGCGCCCGGATGGCAGCACCAACCTCCTGTTCGGCCTGACCCCTGTAGGCAACAGGCTCTTCTTCGTCGTGGGCGATTCGGATCATGGCACCGAGCTCTGGGTGTCCGACGGGACGCGGGGCGGGACACGGCTGGTGGAGGACCTCACGCCGGGACCCGCGAGTTCACGGCTGGAGAACCTCACTGCGGTTGGAAAGACGCTGTTCTTCTTCCGCAGGTTGCCTGAGACGCCGGAGACTCCGGGGCGGACCGAGCTGTGGACGTCGGACGGCACCGCGAGGGGGACGGTGCGGGTCCGGGACTTCGGGCCGGGCTCCTCCGTGGGCTTCCAGGTCGCCGTGGTGGATGACCTGCTCTTCTTCCCGCTCGCGGACCCGCAGCACGGGAACGAGCTGTGGCGCTCCGACGGCTCCCGCTCTGGCACGAAGCTGTTGAAGGACATCTCCCCGGGGCCGACGAGCTCGAACCCGCGAGAGCTGCGTGCCGCGGGTGACTTCGTCTATTTCGTCGCCACGGACCCGGACCATGGGGAGGAGCTGTGGATGACCAATGGCTCGCGCTCCTGCACGGAGCTCGTCAAGGACCTCGAGCGCGGTCCCGTCAGCTCCTTTCCGACCATCCTCCAGGAGGCGCGGGGCTCCTTGTTCTTCACGACGTACGATGCGTCCAGCTCCACGCTGGCGCTATACAGGGTGAAGGTGGGGGATGATGACCCGAAGCGCATCAGGACCATTCCCAACCCCTACGCCGGCATGCCGGACGCCGAGCCCTACATCACGGCTTCCGCGACCACGGGCCAGCAGGTCTTCTTGACCGTTGCCTTCACCAGCACGGGGCCCGCCCCGCGCGACGTCCAGCTCTGGGTGAGCGACGGGACGGGGTCCGGCACGAAGCTGCTGTACCGGCCGCTGAGCCTGTCCGATGAGTTCATCACCGAGCTGTTCGCGGTGGAGGGCCTCGTCTTCTTTCCGGCAAATGGGGAAGGGACGGGCACGGAGCTGTTCGTGACAGATGGGACGGTCCGCGGGACACGGCTGCTGCAGGACATAGCGCCGGGTGCGGTGAGCTCCTCTCCGTTCGGCTTCACGCGCGTGGGCGAGCGCGTCTTCTTCGTCGCCTTCCACCCGGACAGCGGTACCGAACTCTGGGATCTCACGCTCCAGGATTCGTGCGGCTTCAAGGGCAACCACGACGTCAGCGCCTGCTACCAGGAGGCGAAGGCGCTGACGGAGGCGGAACTCCAACCCTCGGAGGTCCTGTTGCGCTGAAGCTCAGTCCAGCTCGCGCGCGGGGACGCCCCACCACTCCTCGCCCGTGGCCAGGTCATCAGCGAGGAAGAAGACGTTCCGGCCGGAGCGGATGAAGTACCGGGGGAAGGGCACGGAGCCCTTCACGCCCGGGACCAGCTCCTGCAACATCCTCGTCCCCACCGCGTGCCGTCGCTCCGCCACAGCTCCTCGCCGGTGCCGCGCACCCAGTCCTGGGCCACCTTCCTTTCAAGGGGCGTAAGCTGGACGCGAGGCGCCACCACGCCAGCAGTGCCTGGGAGAGGGTTGGCTGTCAGGCGCCCGGCATGTTGCCGCCGGACACGGAGGGTCCGTGCCACACCCGGGGAAGCAAGCCCTGGGCGCTGGGTTGCCATCCCCCGCCCTGACCTCCAGCTTCGTCCTGGAGCGGCGGTCATGCGAATCCCTGTCCCCATCCGGCGCCTTCCCGCGCCGCTGGACGATGCTCGCGGCCTCGACATGGACGAGGTGAGCGAGCGGCGGGCTCGCTACGGGCGCAATGACGTGCTGGCACGGCCCCATCGCTCGTGGCTCCACGTTCTGCGAGAGACCGCCGGAGACCCGATGCTCTGGTTCCTCGTGGGAACGAGCGGGCTCTATTTCGTGCTGGGAGCGCGGACCGAAGGCCTGGTGTTGCTGCTGGCCATCGTCCCGCTGCTCGGCATGGACGCGTTCCTGCATCGTCGGACGCGCGCCTCTACCGCCGGCCTGCGGAGCCGGCTGGCCGCGCGCGCCACCGTGCTGCGCGCGGGGCATGAACAGGTGGTGCCCGCGGACGAGCTGGTCGTGGGTGACCTGGCGCGCGTGCGTGCTGGCGAGCACTTCCCCGCGGACGGGGTGGTCCTCCGTGGAGAGGGCCTGCAAGCCGAGGAGTCTTCACTCACCGGCGAAGCGCTGCCCGTGCGCAAGCGGCCCCTGTCCCGCCTCCCTTCGGGAGACGAGCCGGCGGTGGAGGGCTCGCATTGGGGGCTCGCCGGAACGAGGCTGCTGACGGGGACGGCCTGGGTGCGCATCGTCTTCACCGGGCGGGAGACGCTCTACGGGAGCATCGTGCGCTCGGCCACGCAGGGCGCACACGCGCGCACGCCGCTTCAGCAGGCCGTGGCCCACCTGGTGGCGGTGCTGATGGGCGTGGCCGCGGTGATGTGCGCGGTGCTCGCGTTCGTGCGCTGGCGCCAGGGCTTCGGGTGGATGGATGCGCTGCTGAGCGCGGTCACGCTCGCGGTGGCGGCACTGCCCGAGGAGTTTCCGGTGGCCTTCACCTTCTTCCTCGGCGCGGGCGTGTACCGGCTGGCCCGGAGGCAGGCCCTGGTGCGGCGCTCGGTCTCCGTGGAGAACATCGGCCGGGTCACCTGCATCTGCTCGGACAAGACGGGCACGCTGACAGAGGGCCGCCTGCGGGTGACGCGCGTGCTGCCGGCACCGGGCGTCCAGGCCGACGCGCTGCTGTGGACCGCGGCGCTCGCGTCGCGTGAGGAGGGGAGGGATCCGCTCGACGCCGCGCTGCTCGAAGAGGCCGCGCGCGCACGGCCCGGCGTGGTCCGCCCGAGCGCCCAGGCCACCTTCCCCTTCACCGAGGAGCGCCGACGTGAGACGGCGGTGGTGGACGACGTGGAGGGGCGCTTGCTGGCCGCCGTGAAGGGCGCGCCGGAGCGGGTCGTGGACCTCTGCGCGCTGGAGGCCGACGCGCGCATGGACTGGGCGCGGCGCGTGTCGGCGCTCGCGGCCGACGGGCGCAAGGTCATCGCCTGCGCGAGCCAGCCGCTCGACTCCGCCTCCTGGCGAGGCGGTGAGCCGGACCGGGGGTTTCAATTCCTGGGGCTCGTGGCCTTCGAGGACCCGGTGCGCCCGGGCGTGCGGGAGGCGGTGCGGGAGTGCGAGGAGGCCGGACTGCGAACGGTGATGGTGACGGGTGATCACCCTGCGACGGCCCTGGCGGTGGCTCGCCAGTTGGGGCTCGGTGGCGCGCGGCCCCGGGTGCTCACCGGCGAGGCGCTGGAGGCCCGGCTGAACGAGGGCGTCGCCGTGCCGGACGTGGACGTGGTGGCCCGCGCGGTGCCAGCGCAGAAGTACGCGCTGGTGGCGGCGCTCCAGCGGCGAGGGGAGGTGGTAGCGGCCACGGGGGATGGCGTGAACGATGTGCCGGCGCTCCAGGCGGCGGACGTGGGCATCGCCATGGGGGAGCGGGGGACTCGCAGCGCGCGTGAGGTGGCCTCCATCGTCCTGTTGGACGATGACTTCGGCACGCTGGTGCGGGCCATCGCCGAGGGCCGCCAGCTCTTCCGCAACCTCCAGGCCTGCTTTCTCTACCTGCTGCTCATCCACATCCCGCTGGTGGTGACGGCGGCGCTGGTGCCCCTGGCGGGCTACCCGCTCCTGTACCTGCCCGTCCACATCGTCTGGCTGGAGCTCATCATCCATCCCACGGCGATGCTGGCCTTCCAGGCCGCGGCGCGCTCGGGGCGCCTGGCGCCCGTGAGACGCCGGGGTGCCGCGCGCTTCTTCTCGGCGGGGGACTGGAGCCTGCTCGCGCTGGTGGGGGGCTTGATGACCGTGGGGCTGGTGTGGAGCTACGACCGGAGCCTGGGCGCGGGGAGCGACGTCGAGCATGGACGCGCGGCGGCGGTGGCCTCGCTCACGCTCGCGAGCGCCGTGTTCGCGGCCGTGCTCACGGGCCTGCGGACGCGCACGGCGCGCTGGGTCTGCGCGTTGACGACCGGCGTGTCGCTGCTCCTCATCCAGGTGCCGGCCCTGGCGCACCTGCTGATGCTGCGCCCGCTGGATGTGGACGACTGGGCGCGCGTCGCCGCCGGCGTGGCGGTGGCTTCGCTGCCCCTGGTGCTCGCGCGCTGGCGCGGCGCCACCAAGGCGCATGCGCCGCGAGCAGAGGCCGCGGCTCCGCCCCTCCACGGGCAGGTCCGGCGCGGAGCGGCCTGACGCGTCATCCTCCTGGCGGCTCCGGCAGGTGCCGGCCTTCGGGGTCCAGCGTGAAGGGGCAGGCGCATGGGCGCTGGGCTCCAGAGGGCCCAGGCGGGCAGCACCCTGGCTCGCCCGCGCTCCCCAACCCCGGGGCGAGCTCCTACTCTCAGCCAGGGAGGGCCGTGTCCATGTACTTCCAGGCCATCAAGACCGCGGGGCTCGCCCACGTCTCCTATGTCCTAGGCAGCGAGGGTGAGGCGCTCGTGGTGGATCCGCGACGTGACGTCGGGGTGTACCTCGACGTGCTCCGGAGCCAGGGCTTGCGCCTGCGCTATGTGCTGCAGACGCACCGCCAGGAGGACTTCGTCCAGGGCACCGCGGAGCTTGCTCGCCTCACGGACGCCCAGGTGGTGGCGGGCAAGCACCCCATCACCGGTCATGCAGGCATGCAGGTGGGTGAGCACGAGCGGTTGCACCTGGGCGGCCTGACCCTGGTGACCCTCCACACGCCGGGCCACACGCCGGAGAGCACGAGCTGGGCGGTCTACCTTGATGCCCACCACGCGCTGGCCTGGGGCGTCTTCACCGGCGACGCGCTCTTCGCCGGGGCGACCGGGCGCACCGACCTGGAGGACCCGGAGCGCACACCCGAGAACGCCGCGCGCCTCTACGACGCCCTCCACCAGAAGGTGCTGCCCCTGGGAGACCAGGCGCTCGTCCTCCCCGCGCACGGCGCCGGCTCGGTGTGCGGCGGCGACATCGCCGACCGGGAGCCGACGACGCTCGGCTTCGAGCGCCACCACAACCCCGTCTTCACCCTTACGCGCGGCGACTTCATCCAGCACAAGGTGCGAGAGCGGCTGCCCCGGCCGTCGTACTTCTCGCGCATGGAGGAGGTGAACCTGCGCGGCGGCATCCCCCTCTCCCCTGAGTCCGCGGCCATCCCCTTCCTGTCCCCGAGCGGCTTCCAGCGAGCGCTCCAGTGCGGCGTCGTCCTGGACGCCCGCGAACCCGAGGCCTTCGCGGCGGGCCACATCGCCGGCTCGCTGAATGTCTGGTTGAAGGGGCTGGCCGTGTTCGGAGGCCAGGTGGTGGCGCGGCCCTTCACACCGCTGTTCCTCGTCCTGCCGGAGCTCGCCGACCCGGGGGAGGCGGTGCTGGCGCTGGCCCGCGTCGGCCTCGACGAGGTGGAGGGGGTCCTCTCCGGAGGCTTCAGCGCATGGCGCAACGCCGGCCTGCCCGTCGCGCGCGGAGGCACGCTGACGCCCGAGGAGCTCTTCGCCCAGGCCGAGGACTTCCAGACGCTGGACGTGCGCGAGCTGTCCGAGTTCGAGCAGGGCCACATCCCGGATGCGCGCCATGTCTACGTCGGGGAGCTGGAGGAGCGCCTCCCCCGGCTGGGCCTGCGCCCGGACCTCCCGGTGGCGGTGACGTGCAGCGTGGGCCACCGGGCCGGGCTCGCCGTGAGCATCCTGCTGAGCCATGGCTTCGCGCGCGTCTCGAATCTGCTCGGGGGCATGACGGCGTGGAGGCGGTTGGAGTTGCCGGTGCGGGAAGGTCCGCCTCCTCCGGGCGGGGCCAGTCCACCCGAGGCCCCGGAGACGGCGGAGCCCGCGCCGCCGCCGCGGTGAGCCCGGCGCGGCTCACGCGTGGTGCGTGAGCTGCTGGCCGGCCCGCGGCAACGTGGGGAGCGTGAAGGAGAAGGTGCTCCCCACGCCCGGCTGGCTCTCCACCCAGACACGGCCGCCGTGGGCATCGACGAGCCCCTTGACGATGGCGAGCCCCAGACCGGCGCCGTCCTTGCTCCCCGCGCGGGCCTGCCAGAAGGCCTCGAAGAGGTGAGGCTGATGCTCCGTGGGAATCCCGCACCCCGTGTCCCTCACGGAGAAGCGCATCATGCGCCCCTCGGGCACGGCCCGGACAGAGATCCGTCCGCCCTCGGGCGTGAACTTGAGGGCGTTGCCCAGCAGGTTCGAGAAGATCTGTAGCACCCGGCCATGGTCGGCGAGGACGGGAGGGGAGGCTTGCGGGACGTCCGCCGTGAGCTGGATGGCGCGGGCCTCCGCGAGCGCGCGGTGCAGGTCGACGGCCTCCCGGACGAGCGCCCCGGTCTCCAGCGGGCCGCGCTCCATCGGCAGGTGGCCGGCGTCCAGCCTGGCGACGTCCAGCAGGTCCTGGATGAGCCTGTTCGCGCGGTCCACCGCCTTCCGGATGGACTCGAGCGGCCGGGTGTCGGTGGCCCGCTGCTCGGGCGTGCGCTTCAGGAGCGTCCCCGCGCTCAGGGCGATGACGTTCAGGGGGGTGCGGAGATCATGGGCGACGATGCGCAGGACCTCGTCGCGAAGGCGGGTCGCCTGCGCGGACTTCTCGTGGAGCCGGGCATTGTCGATGGCGAGCGCGGCGCGACTGGCGAGCTCCTCGGCCAGGGCCAGGTCACGGGCCCCGTAGTGGCGCCCCGACTCGGAGGTCCAGAGGATGATTGCGCCCAGGACGCGCTCCCGGGCGCGCAGGGGAACGACGAGCCCCGAGACCGGCGCGAGGCGGCGCAGCAGCTCCAGGTGGCGGTCGTCCTCGGCCGCCGCCTCGAACGCCCTGGCTGGGGACGGTGGGAGGAGGACGGGCCGGCCCGTCCGGAGGACTCCGGCGACGATGTCTCCCTGGCGTGACGGGTCATGCGGATAGGTGGTGAGCAGCTCGTGCAACAGCCGGGACTTCTCCGGCGAGGCCGCCAGGCACTCCACCGCAGTGAGCTGTCCGTTGTCATCCAGCAGGTCGACCACGCACCAGTCCGCCAGCGCCGGGACGGCGAGCCGGGTCACGGTGGCGAGTGTCGCCCGGGGCTCCAGGAAACGGGCGAGCTGGGGCCCCGCCTCCGCCAGGAAGCGCAGGGCCTGCTCGAGCTGCTTGCGCTCGGAGATGTCCTGGACCTGCGCGATGAAGTGGAGCGGCCTCCCCTGGGCGTCACGCACCAGTGAGCTGGTCAGCAACACGCTCACGAGGTGGCCCTGCTTGTGGAGGTAGCGCTTCTCCCGCTGGAAGGAACGAACGTCTCCATCGAGCAGCCGCTGTGCGTTCACCACGTCCAGCTCCAGGTCCTCGGGCCAGGTGAGGTCCCGGACGGTTCGGGTGAGGAGCTCCTCCGGCGGGTAGCCGACGATGTCGCACATGGAGCCGTTCACGTTCAGGAACCGGCCGTCCAGTCCGACCAGGGCCATGCCGATGGGGGCATCCTCGAACGCGGTCCGGAAGCGCTCCTCGCTGTTGCGGAGCACCTCCTCCGCGCGCATTCGGGCGGAGACGTCGCGAAGGATGACGGTGAGCAGGGTCGTCCCATCCACCTCCACCTTCGAGATGCTGGCCTCCGCGGGGAACTCCTGACCGCCCTTGCGCTGGCCGACGATGGCGCGCCGCTCTCCCATCAGCCGGGAGGCCCGGGTGCCCGCCGCGAACTGCCGCACGTGCGTGCGGTGTACCTGCTGGTATCGCTCGGGGAGGAGCAGGTCCAGGCGCTGGCCCACGGCTTCCTGGGCGGAGTAGCCGAAGATGTGCTCCGCGCCCTCGTTGAAGTGGGTGATGCGCTGCTCCGTGTCCACGGAGATGATGGCGTCGACGTTGCTGGAGACGAGCCCGGCGAGCCGGGCCTCCGCCAGACGGAGCGACTGCTCCAACTGGCGCCGGGTCCCGCTGTTGCGCCGAGGGCGCCCCTTCACCCTTCGCACGGTCACTCCAGCGGCCGCTCGGGTTCGGGGGCGCCCCATGACCCACCGGACGCCGGTGGGAACCTCCCGGCTCGCTCAACCCGCACGGCAGTCACCTTGTAATCGGGCGTGTGGGTGGACTCGTCCCGCTGCGGGCCGATGACGGCGTTGATGAAGACCTCGGCGGTGTGGAAGGTGGTGAAGAGCTCGCCGGGGCGCAGGCCCTCGGCCCGGCGCATGGGCAGCTCCACCGCGCCATGGCGACTGCACACCCGCACCCGCGCGCCATCCTCCAGCCCCAGCCGGTCCGCGTCCGCCGGGGCCATGTCTAGCCAGTCGCCGGGCTGCAGCAGCGCGTGGGGGGTGCGCAGCGTCATCGTCCCCGCGTTGAACTGGTACAGGCGCCGGCCCGTCATCAGCACGAAGGGATGGTCGTCCGTGCGCGCCTCCGGCGCGGGCCGGGAGTCAATGCGGCGCAGCGCCGCCCGGAAACCGCTTGCGAATGGGTGTGTGTGCAGCAGCCGTGTGCCCGGGTGCGCCTCGTCGGGGCAGGGCCACTGCAGGCCTCCCATGTCCAGCCGCGCATAGGAAAGCCCCGCTCCCGCCGGCCACACCCGCCGCACCTCGTCCCAGACTTCCTCCGGGGATTGGAAGGCAAAACCCTCGGGGTGCCCCAGGGCCCGCGCCGCGCGGCAGAGAATCTCCCAGTCCGGCAACGACTCGTCGACGGGCGGCAGCGCCCGGCGCACCCGCTGCACGCGCCGCTCACCATTCATGAAGGTGCCGTCCTTCTCGAACGACGTGCACGCGGGCAGGAAGACGTGGCCACATGCCCGCGCCGTTTCGTTGAGGAACAGGTCCTGCACCACCAGCAACTCCAGCCGCTCCAGCGCCTCGCGCGTGGCGCGCGCTTCGGGATTGGTGAGCAGCACGTCGTAGCCGAAGGCCCACAGCGCCTTGAGCCGCCCCTGGCGCGCCGCGTCCATCATCTCCATCAGGTCCAGGCCGGGCGCCGCCGACAGGGGCGTGCCCCAGGCCGCCTCGAAGCGCGCACGGTTCAACTCCAGCGGGACGTAGCCCGTCAGGTGCCCCGGCTCGCAGCCCATGTGCGCGGAGCCCTGCACGTTGTTCTGCCCGCGCATCGGGTTCACGCCGGTGCCCGGCCCGCCGAGGTTCCCCGTCAGCAGTGCCAGGTTGATGAGCGTCATGACGGACTCCGTGCCCTGGACGTGCTCCGTCATGCCCAGCCCGTGGACCATCATGGATGGGCCGTGCGTGGCATACAGCCGCGCCGCCTGACGGATGGCCTCCGCGTCCACCCCGCATAGGTCCGCGGCGCGCTCGGGCGTCCAGTCCAGGATGAAGGCCCGGAAGTCCTCCACCGCCTCCACGCGCTCGCGCAGGAAGTCCTCGTCGCACAGGCGCTCATCCACCACCACGTGGGCCAGCGCGTTGAGCAGCGGAACGTCGGTGCCCGCCCGGGGCTGGAGGTGCACGTCCGCGTAGCGCGCCAGTTCGGTGCGCCGCGAGTCGATGACGATGAGCTTCGCTCCGCGCAGCACCGCCTGCTTCAGCCGGGCGCCGACGACGGGGTGGCACTCCGTGGTGTTGCTGCCGGCCACCAGCAGGGTGCGCGCGTGCTCGACATCCTCGAAGGAGTTGGTGGCCGCGCCCATGCCCAGCATCCGCTCCAGCGCCGCGGCGCTGGGGGCGTGGCACACGCGCGCGCAGCAGTCCACGTTGCTCGTGCCAAGCACCACGCGGGCCAGCTTCTGCGCCAGGTAGTTCTCCTCGTTGGTGGCCCGCGCCGAGCCCAGCATGCCCACCGCGTCCGGCCCACTCGCCGCCCGCAGGTGTCGCAGCCGCTGGGCGATGAAGCCCAGCGCCTCATCCCACGAGGCGCGGCGCCAGCCTCCGTGCTCGCGCAAGAGCGGCACGGTGATTCGGTCCGGCGCCTCGCCGAAGCCGAAGGCATAGCGGCCCTTGGAGCACAGGTGGCCCCGGTTGGAAGGGCCCTCGCGCGAGGGCCGCACGGTGACGATGCGCCCGCCGCGGGTGCCCACGTCCATTTCGCAGCCCACCCCACAGTAGGGGCAGGTGGTGCGCGTCCAGGTCTCGGGCCAGCCCTGGTCCAGGAGCGTCCGGTCCTCCAGCGCGCCGGTGGGGCAGGTGTCCACGCAGGCGCCGCAGGAGACGCAGCTGCTCTCCCGCAGGTTGGGCCCATCCGGGAGGATGCGCGTCCCGGCGCCCCGGTTCCACACCCGCCAGACGAACTGCCCCTGCACCTCGTCGCAGATGCGGACGCAGCGGTAGCAGTGGATGCACTGGGACATGTCCACGTGGATGTAGGGGTGCGAGTCGTCCCGCAGCGCGGCTTGGTGCGTCCCTCGCGGCTCGCCCTCCAGGCCGTACTCGCGCAGCGCGCGGTGGAAGGGCTTGTCCGGCTGCCGCGCCACGGCCTCGGCCGGGTACTCCGAGGCCAGGAGCCGCAGCAGCACCCGCCGCTGCGCCTCCACCAGGGGCGTGCGCGTGTGCACCACCATTCCCTCCGTCAGCGGCGTGGTGCAGGCGGCCACCGGGCGCGCGCAGCCCTCCACCTCGACGATGCAGGTGCGGCAGGCCCCCACCGGGGCCATTCGTGAGTCGTTGCACAGCGCGGGGACGCTGACGCCCAGCGCCTCCAGGGCCGCCAGGAGGGTGCCCGGCGCGCACTCGCGCGGCTGCCCATCCACGGTTATGTGAAGCATGCCTCCACCTCCTCGCGGTAGTGGCGCAGCACGCTCTGGGCGAACTCCCCCAGCCCCGTGCCGTGCCCGCACAGGCTGGTGAGGCGCAGCGCCTCAACGACGTCCTCCCAGCCGTCCGCGCCGGGCACCGGGCCCGTCTCCAGTACGCGTGCGAAGCGCTGCTCGATGTGCCGGGCTCCCAGCCGGCAGGGGGTGCACTTGCCGCACGACTCGTAGGCCCCGAAGGAGAAGACGTGGTGCACCAGCGCGGCGATGGACGTGTGCGTGTCGAAGGCCACGACCCCGCCGTGCCCAACGGACGCCCCCACGGCCTTGAGCTCCTCGAAGCCCAGCGGCGTGTCCAGCAGGTGCGGGGGGAGGACTCCCGCCAGCGGCCCTCCAATGAGGACGCCCTTCAGCGGGCCGGTGCGCAGGCCGCCGCCCAGCTCCTCCACCACGGTGCGCACCGGCAAACCCAGCTCCACCTCGTAGAGTCCCGGGCGGTGGAAGAGGGAGTTGAGCGACAGCACCTTCGTCCCCTGACTGCCGGCAATCCCCAGCGCCGCATACGCTTCGCCGCCATGGCGTGAAATCCACGGGAGGTTGACGAGCGTCTCCACGTTCTGCACCAGGGTGGGCCGGCCGAAGAGGCCCGCCTGGGCGGGGTAGGGGGGCCGGGCGCGCACGAAGGGCCGGCGCCCCTCCAGGGC
The DNA here is from genome assembly GCF_013372605.1 of Myxococcus sp. AM009. Lineage (NCBI taxonomy): Bacteria > Pseudomonadati > Myxococcota > Myxococcia > Myxococcales > Myxococcaceae > Myxococcus > Myxococcus sp. AM009. Next base: position 61,185 of record NZ_JABXEP010000018.1, on the reverse strand, counting down.
GTTGAGCAGCGCCGTCTCCTCGCCACACACGTAGCTGCCGCGCCCCACCTCCAGCGAGATTTCACAGGAGAAGCTGCTGCCCAGGATGTGGTGGCCCAGCAGGCCCTCCCGGTGCGCCTCGTGCAGCGCCACATGCAGGACGCACGCGGCCAGCGGGTACTCCTTGCGCACGTAGACGAAGCCCCGGCGGGCGCCCACCGCGTAGGCCGCGAGCAGCAGCCCCTCCAGCACGGCGTGAGGGTCCTCCTCCAGGAGGTAGCGGTCGATATAGGCGCCGGCGTCACCTTCATCCGCGTTGGCCACCACGTCCTTCTCCTCGCCAGGCGCGGCGGCCACAGCGCGCAGCTTGCGGCCGGTGGGGAAGCCCGCGCCTCCGCGGCCGCGCAGCCCGGAGCGCTCCACTTGGGACACGAGCGCCTCCGGCGTCGAGGTCAGCGCCCGCGCCAGGGCCACATAACCGCCCTGGCGCGTGTAGTCCGCCAGGGCGCGTGCTCCGCCCGTCATGACTCGCTCGAGCGCGATGGCGTGCGGCGCCCGCACCTGCACCGTGGGGCGGGCCGTCTCACGGGTGGTGGCGGGGGCCACATGGCAACTGCCCAGGCAGTAGACGCGGGTGTCGTCTTGGAGGGCCTTTCGCCAGCGTTCCGGCTGGAGGTGGCGCGCCACGAAGCAGGCCGTGCCCTGACAGGCCCGCTCGCCCAGGGGCTCGTGCCCCAGGTGGTAGAAGGACTCGAGCTCGCGCGTTCTCGTTCCAGTCCTCATGCTCGCCTCCCCCGGCGCGGCGCGCGATGGCGGCCGCGAGCCACGGGGCAGGGTAGGGGAGCGGAGGCCCGGCCGCTCTCGCGGGCGCGGCGCCACGTCCATCACCTGAAGCTCTTCCGTCACGCCGAGCGGAAGGAGACGGCTCCTCACCCCCGCGTCCGAGACACCTTCGCGCCCCGGGGCGCACGGCCCTCCATCAGGCCGCGCGGGGCTGCTGGGCGGCCCGGGACGTCACGGGCGGACCTGGTCGCCGCAGCCGCTTGTGCAGCTCCATGGCCACGATGATGGTCGAGGCCACCCCCACGATGCGCACCCACGAGTTCCAGTCCGTGAGCGGCACCACCCTCAGCACGAACTGGGTCGGGGCGAGGTAGAGGGCTCCCACGTGCACTACCAGTGAGGCGGCCGTGGCCCAGAACAGCATGGGGTTGGAGAAGGGGCTGCGCGCGAACACGGATTGTGCCTCCGAGCGCGAATTGCCCACCTGGAACATCTGGAAGAGCACCATCGTCGTGAGCGCCGCCGTCTGCGCGACCGTGAGCGAGCCCGTCTCTTCCAACTCCCACCTGAACACCAGCAGCGTCCCCGCCGCCATGACCCCTCCGGCGAGCACCGTGCGTTCCCACAGCAGCTCGGAGATGAACCCCTCCCGTCGCGCCCGGGGCGCCCGCGCCATCACCCCCGGGTCCGCGGGCTCGAAGGCCAGCGCCACATCCTGGAGCCCCTTCGTCACCAGGTTGAGCCACAGCAACTGCGCGGGGAGCAGCGGCAGCGGCCAGCCCAGCGCCAGCGAGGTGATGAGCGTGATGATGGACGCCGCCCCCGTGCTCACCAGGAAGAACGTCGCCTTGCGCAGGTTGTCGAAGGTGACGCGCCCGACCTCCACCGCCGCGGCGATGCTCACGAAGTTGTCGTCCGCCAGCACCATGTCCGAGGCCTCGCGCGCCACGTCCGTGCCGCTCTTGCCCATGGCCACGCCGATGTCGGCCGCCTTGAGCGCCGGTGCATCGTTCACGCCGTCGCCCGTCACCGCCACCACCTCGCCCACGGCCTGCAGCGCCTGCACCACCCGCAGCTTCTGCTCTGGCGCCACCCGGGCGTAGATGTCCACCTCCTTCGTCCGCCTCCGCAGGGCCGCGTCGTCCAGCGTCGCCAGCTCGGTACCCGTCATCGCCGCGCCGCCGCTCGCGAGCCCCAGCTCCTGGCCGATGGCGCGCGCCGTGGCCACGTGGTCGCCGGTGATCATCACCACCCGGAGCCCCGCGGCCTGGCAGCTCGCGATGGCCTCGCGCACGCCCGCTCGCGGCGGATCCATCATCCCCGTCAGCCCGAGGAAGACGAGGCCCTCGGGGTCTCCCACCGTGTCCGGCCGAGCCCCTTCGCCCTCCAGCCGCCGGTACGCCATGGCCAGCACCCGGAGGCCCCGCCCGGCCAGCGCCGCCGCCGCCTGGTGCACGGCCTCCCCATTCAGCGGCTCCACGCCCGCCTCACCGAGCTGCGCGGTGCTCATCGTCAGCACCCGCTCCGGCGCCCCCTTCACGAACACCACCCGCTGGCCGTCGCGCTCACGGATGCTCGCCGAGTACTGCCGCTCGGGCTCGAAGGGAATCTCCGCGTAGGAGGTCCAGTGTCCCCGCACCGCCTCGTGCGCCAGCTCCAGCCGCTCCGCCGCCAGCAGCAGCGCCGCCTCCGTGGGGTCTCCGCGCGTCTCCACGCCCTGCTCTCCCTGGAACACCTCGGCCTCGTTGGCGAGCACCCCCGCGAGCAGCAGCATGTACAGCGGCGGGTGCTCGGCCAGGTCCTCCGCGCCCTCGACCGGCCGCGCCCGAGAATCCCTCCGCGGGGCCTCGTCCGACAGCGTGAGGAAGCGGCCTCCGGCCCACAGCTCCTGCACCGTCATCCGGTTCTCCGTCAGCGTGCCCGTCTTGTCCGTGCCGATGACGGTGGTGCTGCCCAGCGTTTCGATGGCGGGCAGCTTGCGGATGATGGCGCGCCGCCGCGCCATGCGGCCGACCCCCACCGCCAGGGTGATGGTGAGCACCACGGGCAGGCCCTCGGGCACCGCGGCCACCGCGAGCGCCACCGCGAGCATGAACATGTGCGCCATGGACTCGCCCCGCACCACGCCGATGAGGAAGCTCAGCCCGGAGCCCACGAGCACCACCAGCCCCACCAGCCGGGCGAACCGGTCCATCCGCTCCTGGAGCGGGGTGGTGGACACGGCCTCGCCCCGGATTTGACCGGCGATCTTCCCCAGCTCGGTGGCGCCCCCGGTGGCCACGACGTAGCCGCGCCCCCGCCCGCTGGACACCACCGTGCCTGTGTAGGCCATGTCCTCCCGGTCCGACAGCGGCGCGTCCGCGGCCACCACGCTCGCGCGCTTGTGCACGTTGGCTGACTCGCCGGTGAGCAGCGACTCGTCGACGGTCAGCGCCGTCGCGGACACCAACCGCAGGTCCGCCGGCACCCGGGTGCCCGACTCCAGCAGCACCAGGTCTCCGGGCACCAGCTCCCGGCTCTCCACCTCCCACTCGTGTCCGTCGCGGATGACGCGCGCCTTGGGTGACACCAGCCGCATCAGCGACCGGACCGAGACCTCGGCCCGCCGCTCCTGCGTGAAGCCGATGGCGGCGTTGATGGCGAGGATGGCCGCGATGGCGCCCGCGTCGATGAAGTCACCCAGCACGAGGGTCACCGCACAGGCGGCCAGCAGGATGTAGATGAGGGGGCTCTTGAACTGGTGGACGAGCAGCGCCAGGGGGCTCGTCGGCGGGGTCTCCGCGAGCTGGTTGGGCCCGTGCCGCGCCAGCCGGGCGCCGGCCGTGGAGCGCTGGAGCCCGAGCGCTCCAGTCCCGAGCTGGGACTCGGCTTCCTCCAAGGGGAGGGCATGCCAGGGCTGTGCTTGCTTGGGCTCCATGTCCGCTCTCCATGGCGGTGTGGCCCGCCCGGCTGTCGCAAGGATGGGGCTGCTCGTGGCCCGGGGCTACGGACGCAGGCGCTTGCGCAAGCGATGGAGGGCCCATGCACCGAAGAGGATGCCGGACACTCCCAGGCCCAGCAGGACGAGGGGGCGTTGCTCGAGGACGCTGGAGCCCAGATAGACGGCGCCCACCGCGTACGGGAGCTCCGCGAGCGCGAGGACGAGCAGGTAGCGGCGCAACCCATAGCGCGCCAGGCCGAGCACGTAGCCGGGAATCTCGGAGGGGACCGCGAGCTGGAAGAGGAGCACCAAGCCGAAGGAGCTGTGCCGGGAGATGCGCTCCTCGTAGTGGGCGAGCACGCGGGCGGAGGTGAGCCGGCGGATGAAGGGTCTGCCCCAGGCGCGGGCGATGCCATAGGCGCAGGCGCCTCCCAGCATCCACCCCGTCCAGAGCAGGAGCGCGCAGACGGTCTTCCCCCAGGCATCGAGGGCCACGGGGAGCAGCAGCGCGCTGGAGAAGAACGCCAGCATGGCCGACAGCGCGGACAGGAGGACGAAGAGCACCGCGCCCCAGAAGGGGTGCTCGGCGATGACGGGCGCGGCCGCGTCGAGGAACCTTTGGAGGACGGACTGGAAGGCCTCCGAGGCGGCGAGGAGGGCGAGGCCGGCGAGGAGCAGCCCCAGCAGGAGCGCACGACCCCACGCCGCCGGAAGGCCGCGAGGCGGGTCCACTCCGAACAAGGCAGCCACGTCACGTTCCCGTCCTGAAGCCGCCAAGCTGGGCACGCCGCTCCGAAGGGCAAGCCGCGCCCTGGAGCGGGGGAGGTTTGGCTGCCCGACAGGCCCTCACCTCGACGTTTCAGGGCGTCTTGCGGATGCGACCATTCTGCGTGCCGCCAGCGGCCATGGCCATGGCCACGCGGGAGTAGGCAGACACGTAGGGCTGAAGCACGGCGCGGGACCAGCGCCCCGGAATCCACAGGTAGCTGTACAGCCCGTGCCTGCGCGCGCCCCGGCGCCGCTTCGTCTCGTACCCGCTGGCGCCCAGCCAGAGCTTCTTGACGCCGAGCTCGTAGGCCCGGCGCAGCGGTTCGTAGAAGGCGAGGTTGAAATACAGCGGCGTCTCGGAGGCGCCGGCCTCGGCGCGGCCGACCCGGTAGAACCACATCTCGTCGTGCTTGTGGAGCAGCAGGGAGAAGCCGATGGGCTCGCCGTTCTGGTAGGCGACCACGGCCTCGGCCTCGGGCGCGACGTGCTTGTCGAGCGCCGCCCAGAACGTGGAAGGGTGGCGGAGGTGCTCGTTGCCGTACTTGGAGTAGGTCACCTCGTAGAACCGCTCCAGTTGCTCCGCCAGCTCGCCCATCCGGGAGACACGCTCGAAGCGAACGCCCGCGTTCTGCGCGTGAGCGATCTCCTTCTTGAGCACCCTCCTGACGTCGCTCTTGAACTGGCCCAGGTAGGCGTCGAAAGTGTCCCCCGGGACATCCATGACGTTGTCGTCGTAGATGAAGATCTCCTGGAACGACGCGGACGTCAGCGCGTCTCTCAGCGTCGTGTCGTCCCGCTCCACGCCGTAGAAGTAGAGCGGCAGCCGCTCGCTGGTGGCGAGCTCCCGGAGCCCCTGGAGGATGAGCTCCCGTGCCTGCTTCGCGACCTCCGCGGACCGCGCGGCGCAGTGGATGCTGCTCCGCATGCTGAGCGGACTGGTGACGAAGACCCCGCCATCGAAGCCCGCGCCCGTGCGCCAGGCCACGTTGCGGTAGAGGTCCGCCGCCGCGACGGCCACCCGGCTCCAGGCGGGCCCGTTGGCGAAGCCCTTCTTCCAACTGGTGAAGAGGAAATGCTCCAGCGAGTAGGGCGTGTAGATGGTCTTGCTACGGGTGATGAAACACGGGCACAGCGCGATGGGAGTGCCCTGCTGATAGGCAATGGCATATCGCAGGGACAGCTCCCCCCGGGCCATGGCGGACAGGTCGACCGCGTCCAGCATGCGGAGCCAGCGTCGGCCGAAGAAGACGCTCGACTCAGAGGTGAGGGTATCCAGCTCCGCGTCGCTCAGGTGGCTGACGGAGTCGTGGAATTTCAAGGTAAGCGTCATGGCCGGGGGGCTTCGTGAGTCGCGGCTTCGCTCAGCCGTTGAGGAGCTGGACGGCGGGGGGCCGCTTGGGGCTGGCCAGGTGCCGCGCGAGGTTGGGGCGCTGCTTCATGCGCTCGAAGAACCCGAACAGCCCAGGGTAGGTGCTCTCCAGGAGGTCCTGGAGGCCGTTGTCCACCAGCAGCTCCAGGAAGCCGAAGACGCTGGTGTCCGCCACCGTCACGGAGGCCCCGACGAAGAAGCCGTCGCCGCTGCCGTTGCCCTTCAGCAGCCGCTCGAAGTGCGCGAGCCACTGCGGCAGCTCCTCGCCCAGGATGATGGGGAGCTGCTCGGAGAGCTGGTCCGGCGTGAGCGAGGTCAGGCTGCGCGCGCGGGCCGTCACTTCCTCGACGCCGTCGATGACCATGTCGCAGGCGGCGGTCTCCCGCGCATCCTTCCCATAGAGGCCGCGGGTGCGCGCGACGTGCCGCAGGATGGCCAGGCTCTGCACCACGCGGAAGCCGTCCGGCTCCTCCCACAGCGGGACCTTGTCGAAGGCCAGCTTGCCAGCGGCCTTGAGGGCCTCGAAGGCCGGCGTCTTCACCTTGGCCTGCACGTCATAGGGGCCCAGGTCGATGTCCTCGTACTCCGTTCCGGACTCGGCGAGCAGCAGGCGGATCTTCTCGGCGACGCCTCGACCCGTGAAATACGACAAGCGCGGCAATGATGATTGAGCGTTCATACAGGGTTCGTGGTTGAAAGGGAGAGGCTCTATACTAGCGTAAACGTATTATTCGGAAGGGGCAGACTTCCTTGATTGGTGTACCCGAGCCTCTGGATTTCGCGAAGCCCGAAGCACCCGCGCTCGTCTCCCTTGCTCCAGGAATGGCCCTGTGGCCATGGGCCGCGCTGCGTGGCGCCGGCTTTCCCGCCCAGGATGCGCTCCGGCTCGCGGCCCCGACAGCGGCCTCCGCCGCCGATACATGGCTCGCATCAGGGGTTGAGACACCCGGTGACGCCTTGCGCACCGCGTTTGACTCGGACCTGCTCTCCATCAGCGCGGCGTTGCGCTCACTGGCGGGAGCATCCCACCTGAGCGAGGCGCTGCTCTGGCAGAACCGCCATGCCTTCAAGACGGGCGTGGAGCCGCTGGCGGCCCTTCCCGCCACCGCGCGCAACAGCAAGGCCCGGCAGCGCGAGCGACTGGTGGCCTCCTATGTCCAGCGCTACAGCACCAAGAACGACACCATCGGCTTCTTTGGCCCCGTGGGTTGGGCTCGGCTCACCCCTTCGAATGACGGGCTGCGCTGGACGCCCGGGGAGCGGCTCGTCTCCCGGCGCGCGGTCTACTTCGAGACGTGGTGCCTGGACGCGCTCAGCGCCGCGCTGGCGCGTGACGCGTCCCTGCGTCACTGGGCACCGCCCCGGCTGTTGCCTTACTTCCGGCTGGAGGGCCCCGTGCTTCACGGCCCCATGCCCACGCCGGTGGAGCTGAGCCCGGAGCAGGCGCTGCTGCTGTCGCGGTGTGATGGCTCGGTCAGCGCGGTGAGCCTCGCGCGGGAGCTCACGGCCGGTGCTTCGCCTGCCTTCGCCACGCAGGATGAAGTCTTCACGGCGCTCGAACAGGCCGTGGGGTTCGGCGTCCTGGTCTGGGGCTGGGAGGTGCCGCTCGTCCTCCGGCCCGAGGGGGTGCTGCGCGGCGCGCTGATGGCCATCGAGGATGCGGACGCACGAGCCCGTGCGCTGGCGCCGCTGGAGCGTCTGGAGCGCGCGCGGGCCGCGGTCGAAGCCGCGGCTGGGGCGCCCGCGGCCTTGGATGCCGCGGTCGCGGAGCTGGAGGCCGTGTTCCAGGAAGTGACGGGAGCGCCGCCGACGCGCGCGGCGGGCCAGACGTATGCCTCGCGGACGCTCATCTACGAGGACTGTGAGCGCGACGGCGCGTTGGCGCTGGGCGCTCCGGTGGTTGACCGGCTCGGGGCCGTGCTGGAGCTGGTGCTGACCGGGGCGCGGTGGCTGGTGGGGGAGGTGACCCGGGGCACGCGCGCGGGGCTGGATGCGCTGTTCGACCGGTTGTCCGAAGGCGGCGCGCCCGTGTCGCTCACCGCGCTCCAACTCGCCTTCGTCCAGGGGCTCAAGGACCCGGCCACCGAAGCGGAGCTGATGCCCGTGGCCCAGGCCGTCGCCGAGCATCGCCGGCGCTGGCGTGAGCTCTTCGCGCTGGAGCCGGAGGTCAGACGACAGACGCGCACCGTTGCTTCGCTCCGGCCCCGGGTGCTCGAGGCCTTCGGCGAGGCGGGCCCGGCGTGGCGGAGCCGCTGGCATGCCTCGCCGGACGTGATGATTGACGCGGCCAGCGAGGAGGCAGTCCGCACCGGGGACTACCAGCTGGTGCTGGGGGAGCTGCACCTGTGCAACAGCATCTCCTCGCTCTTCGTGGAGCAGCACCCCGCGCCCGAGGAGCTCTTCGCGCTCGCGGAGCGGTGCGCCACCGGGGCGGACGTGGTGCCCGTGTTCCCCAAGTCCGAGTGGAGCCAGCGGACGCTGCCGTGTCTCTTCCCGCGTGACAGCCTCTACTACCTCTCCGGGCAGGAGCCGCCGCCCCAGCCGGGGGCTCGCGCGCTTCGCGTGGGGGACATGGTGGTGGAGCGGCGTGACGGCACGCTGGAGGTCCTCGACCGCGTGAGCGGGCGCCGCTTCGGCCTGATGGCGTTCATGGCCGTGTTCCTGGAGCAGCGCTGCGCCAGCATCTTCGACCTGGCGCTGGCGGATGACTACTCGCCTCGGGTGACGGTGGACGGCGTGGTCATCGCCCGGGAGCGCTGGAGCGCGCCCGCGTCCGAGCTGGGCTTCGCCGGAATCACGGACCCACTGGCGCAGTGGCTGGCTGCCCGGCGTTGGCAGCAGGGGCTGGGCATTCCGCGCTTCGCGTTCTTCAAGGTGGCGACGGAGCGCAAGCCCTGCTTCGTGGACTTCGACAGCCCCTTGCTGGTGGAGATGATGGCGAAGCTGGTGCGGAGCACGGCGGAGAAGTCGCCGGCTTCGCGGGTCCAGTTCTCGGAGATGCTGCCGGACCCGGAGCACCTCTGGCTCACGGACGCGGCGCAGCGCCGCTACACGAGCGAGCTGCGGCTGGTCTGCGAGCTGTCTTGAGCGGCCCGCCGCGTCCCAACGGTTTCAACCCTTGTGCATGAAGGAGCCGTACGCCCATGAGCGTGCCCGAGCCGATTCCCGGCGGACATTTCCCCCCAGAAGTCAAAGCGCAGCATGGCCAGCTCTCCCCCGCCGCCGCTGCGTTCCTGGAGTTCACCGAGCGCGTCCCCGAGGCCTTTTCGCGCCACACGTTCAAGCCGTACGAGGCGTCGCCGCTCATCCCGTATGAGCTGCACGCCTGGCCCACCTTCGTGGAAGGCCCGGTCGCGCGGCAGATGCGGGAGGTCGCCCCGGCGCTCTGCCGGCTCATCAAGCAGGCCCCTCGGCGTTTGCTGGGGGCCACGGACCGCGCGGCGGCGTTCTATGGGATTCCGCATGAGCGGGCGCACGCGGCGCTCGACGCCCTGGCGCGGACGGATGACGCCCGGGGGGCCATTGGCCGCGGTGACTTCATCCATGACGGCACGGCCCTCAAGTGCCTGGAGTTCAACATGACGGCGGGCGTGGGGGGCTGGGAGACGGCCCTCCACGTCCAGCAGGTGCTGGCGCAGCCCGCGATGCAGCGCTTCGCCGTGGAGCAGCGGCTGCGCGTCCGTCAGCCGCGGACGCTGCGCGACTTCTTCGCGAACCTCGTCGACACCGTGCGGCGCGACCTCGACTGGGAAGGGGAGTGCAACATCGGCATCCTCTTCTCCCCCAGCACCTTGCCGGACGCGGGCCCGGCGGAGCAGGTGAGCCGGTTCTTCACCGCCCAGCTCCAAGAACTCCTCCAGCCCGAAGGCGCGCGCGGCGAGGTCCTCATGGCCACCTATGGCTCGGTGGAGTCCGGGCCCGGCGCGCGCCTCACGCTCCGGGGCAAGCGACTGCACGCCGTCGTGGAGTACGACGCGCGAGACAGGGTGGCGCTGGCGGGAGCGGCCTACGTCGCGCGGGCGCAGGCCGCGTTCGATGCCCGGACGGTCAGTCTGCTCAACGGCCCAGCGCAGGATGTGCTCGACGACAAGCGCAACCTCACGCTGCTCTGGGAGCACGTGACGACGTCCGCGCTGTCCGAGCCGGAACGGGAGCTGGTGCGCCGGAACGTCCCCTGGACATGCCGGGTCGAACGGACGCACGTCGAGCGCGACGGGACGCGGTACTTCATCCCAGAGCTGCTGGCCTCGCAGCGCGAGTCCCTGGTCCTCAAGCCGGGCCGGGACTACGGCGGCGAGTCCGTGCGGGTGGGCTGGGCGACCTCCGCCGCCGACTGGGACACGGCCGTGCGCGAGGCGCTCGACGCGGGCGGCTGGGTGGTGCAGGAGCGCGTGCGTCCGACGCCCATCCACGCCCTGGGGCCAGAGGGCACGGTGGTGCCCTACAGCGTGGTCTGGGGGCTCTTCGTGCTGGGAGAGACCTACGGCGGGCATTTCTTCCGCATGTGCCCCATGCAGCGGGGCACCGGCGTGGTGAATGTCGCGCAGGGCGCCGTGGTGGGCGCCCTCATCGAACTGGAGTGAGACGGCGGGGCCGCGTTACTGCTCGCGGTACTCGCGGCCCAGCTTCTGTTGCTTGCGGATGCGGCCCGCCGCGCTCAAGGCGATGGAGGGGATGAGCTTCGGGCCCAGCTTGGCCAGCATCGACCAGGTCCACCACCAGTAGTTGGTGGCGATGGCGTCCTCCACCGTGTACACGCGGTGCCACCAGCCGTAGGGCAGGTAGAGGATCTCCCCGGCCTCCAGGACGAAGTCATAGTCCGGGGCGAGGCCACCGGGGAGCTGGTCCGCCTTGCCGCCGTGTGGCGTCAGGTCATGTGTGCTCACGACGGACCACGGGTGGCTGAGCTTCGCCGGGCGCAGCTCCGCGTCCCGCCTGGGCGAGTACAACTGCCACTGCTTGCGGCCCACCATGACGGCGTGCAGGTTGTGCGCGCGGTCCAGGTGGAGCTGGGTGAAGGTGCCGCGCGGACCCATGAAGAAGAGCTGCTCGGTGAGCTTGCGCTGGACGGCGTACTCGTCAAAGCGGACGTCCTTGTGCAGCTCCGGCAGGGTGCGGAACAAGTCGTTGCCGATGAGGTAGCCCGGCGTCTCGTCGCCCTTCGCCTTCAGCGTGTCGACGTACTCCTGCATGCTCATCTTCCGCACGCGGCCCACGCGCTCCACGCCGCCCGTGTCCTTGGCGTTGTACTGCAGCCACTCCACGGGGACGCTCACGTCGCGGTACTTCGTGGCGAAGTAGTCGAAGGTCCACCGCTCGGCCGCGGGCCAGCCCTTCATGGCGTCGGTGAGGATGACGGGTTTGTTGTTGGCTTCGATGCGCTCGTAGAAGGCCCGGCGGTTGTCGAGCGGCATGCGCTCGGGGACCAGGGGCTCTGCGCCCTTCTGGGCGGTGGCGGTGCTCATGGCAGCTCTCCCGGGTGGTGCGTCAGGCCGCGCTCTCGGTCTGGCCTGGGGCGCTTGCTTTCTGCAGGCGCTCGAAGTTGTTGTCGATGCCGTGACGCACGTCCGCCAGCATGTGGATTTCGAACTCCTGGAACGCGAAGGATGGCCAGGCGCGCAGCAGCGACAGCAGCGACTCGTGCGAGTCGGCGTTGAGGATGCAGAGGCCCATCTTCGGGAGGACGTAGTAGGCACAGTCGAAGGTGCCGTCCTGGAGGCGGGCGCCCACCCAGTCACGGACAGCGCGGTTGAGGGCGATGGGGTCCTGGGGCTGCGGGCCCGAGGTGCGGTCCTTGACGTAGACGAGGTACTTCATCGGGAAGGCTCCTTGGAAGAAGGGGGCATGGTGAGGCTCCGGCGGATGTTCTGCAGCAGGCCGCGCGGCGTCTGTCGCAGGAAGAAGTGGTCCCCCAGGAACGTCTGGGTGGCGAATGGACCGGCGGTGAGCTGGCGCCACGCCTCCGTTGCGTCATCGAGCACGTAGTCGTCGAAGCCGCGGAAGGCGGAGAGCGGGCACGACAGGACGGGGCCTGGCTTCCACGCGTAGCCCTCGCACACGGCGGTGTCCGCCAGCATGGTGGCGCGCATCAGCGTCAGCAGCTCTTCGGCCATCTCGCCGGATACGGCGCGTGACTCACCCAGGCGCCGGGCCTCGGACGCGTCGATGTCATGGGTGGCCGTGGCCGGCGTGTGGGCCTGGAGCGTGTGCGGCGCCCGGTAGCTGGCGACGAAGAGGTGCAGGGGCGCTGGCAGCCCGCGCTCGCGCAGGGCCCGCGTCAGCTCGTATGCGAGCAGCGCGCCCATGCTGTGTCCGAAGAGGGCGTAGGGCTTGTCCGTGTGCTTCGCCAGCACGTCCACCAGGGGCGCGATGACGTCCGGCAGCGCGCGCAAGGGCGGCTCGCGCAGGCGGCTCTCCCGGCCGGGGAGCTGCACCGGACACACCTCGATGTCCTGCCCCAGCTCCGCCTGCCAGGTGCGGAACAGCGAGGCGCTGCCGCCCGCGTGCGGCAGACAGAACAGCCGCACCCAGGACGCCGGTGAGGGGACGTGGAAGGCCAGCCACTCCGTCATGACCGCACCTCGCGTCCCTGTCCGCCGACGAGCTGCTGGTACACGGCGAGGTTGGCGGCCACCATGCGCGGCAGGCTGAACAGCTCCACCACGCGTTGCTGGCCGGCCAGCCCCATGCGCCGCGCCCGCTCACGGTCTTCCAGCAGGTTGAGCTGCGCGGCGGCGAGCGCCTCGACGTCCACCTCGCGCGGACCTCCCGGCGCCCCGGGGAGGACGGGGACCAGCAGGCCCGTCTTCTCGTGGTCGACGATCTCCGACGGGCCTCCAGAGCGCGTCGCCACCAGCGGCAGGCCGGAGGCCATGGCCTCGATGGCCGTGTAGCCAAAGGGCTCGTACAGCGAAGGCACCAGCGCCAGGTCCGCGATTCGATGGAGGAGGCCGAGCTGCTGGCGCGGCAGCTTGCCCAGCAGCTTGATGCGGTGGCGCAGGTGCGCGTAGCGCTGGGTCAGCGTCTGCACCATCTGCGTGGACTCGCGCGAGTCGGTGCCACCGGCCAGGAGGAAGCGCACGTTGGGGCGCCGCTCGAGCACGCGCTCGGCGGCGGCGAAGATGGCGCTGATGCCCTTCATGGGGTGCAGCCGGCCCGTGTAGAGGACGACCGGGTCATCCGGCGTGGCCACCGTGGCGCGCAGGCGCGCGTAGTCCTCCGGCGAGTGTGAGGGCTGGAGGTAGGGGCCCGCGTCCATGCCGCAGTGGATGGTGTGCAGCAGCGAGGCCGGCATCCCGTAGGTCTCCCGGATGAGCTGGCTCATGGAGTCACTCACCGAGATGACGTTCGTCGTCCCATCATAGAAGCTGCGCTCCTCCTCGAGAATCTCCGGGTCGGGCGTCTGTCCCCACCATCGCTCGGCGGGCTCGGAGATGTAGTGGCTGGTCCCCAGCACGGGCACACCGGCCTCGTTGGCCAGCGCTCGCGCGGCGCGGTGGGTGTGCCACTGGTGGAAGTGGATGAGGTCTGGCTGCTCCTCGCGGATGAGCTCGCGGCCTCGGTGAAGCAGGTCGTCGTTGAAGACACGGATGCCGCCCACCAGGGAGAGCTTTCCCGCCTGGGAGAGGCTGCCGCGGCTGGGCGGCATCATGTGCACGGTGAGGTTGGGCTCGCGGAGCACCGCGGGCTCGCCGGGCGTGTATGCCAGGACGGTGACCTTGCACCCGCCACGCGCCAGCCCGCGGGCCAGCTCGTAGACGTAGGTGCCCACACCGCCGGCCACGTTCGGGGTGTACTCCATGGCCAGGAGGAGGGCCTTCAGGGGTGGGGAGATGGGAGGTGCCATGGGCTGTCTCTCGAAAGGGGTGTGGACGCGCGGCTAACGGCTGGCCGCGCCCTCCTTGGCGGTGAGCTCCGTCAGCATCCGCAGCAGGGCCTCCACCTCCGGGTCGTCATGGCCGGGGCTCTTGCGCTGCTCGGCCACCAGGGCCGCCAGTCGCGCCACCGTCGGCGCCTCGAACAGCGATTGCAGCGGCACCGTGAAGCCAAAGGTGTCGCGCAGCCGTCCCACCACCGTGGTGGCCAGCAGGGAGTGCCCACCGAGCGCGAAGAAGTCGTCGTGGATGCCCACCGGCCGCACGCCCAGCACGTCCTCCCAGATGCGCGCCACCACCTGCTGGTCCTCGGTGTCGGGCGCCACGTAGGCCACGGCCAGCGCGGGGCGGGAGTAGCCCGCGGCCGGAGCCTCGTCGGGCTCCTGCGTCTCGGGGGCGCGCTCCGCGGACGGGGCGGCCGCCAGGGCGCGGTGCCCGTCGGGGGAGACCCAGTAGCGCTTGCGCTCGAAGGGGTAGGTGGGCAGCCCGACGCGTTGGCGCCGTGCCTCGCCATTGAAGGCCTCCCAGTCCACGTCCACGCCCGACAGCCAGAGCTGTCCCAGCGCGCCGAGCAGCACGGCCGTATCCGCCTGCCGCGTGTCCGGATGACGGAGCGACGTCACCGTGGTGGGCGCCTGCCGGAGCGCGCCGGGCTGGGACGCGAAGGTGGTCAGCGTGCGGCCGGGACCGACCTCCAGGAGCACCTGCGCGGATTGCAGCTGCGCGAGCCCCGCGGCGAAGCGGACCGGCTGACGCAGGTGGCGGGCCCAGTAGGCCGGGTCCTTCGCCTCGGCGGCCGTCACCCAGGTGCCGGTGACGTTGGAGAGGAAGGGGATTTGTGGCGCGGACAGCTTCATCCGCCGCAGGCGCTCGGTGAAGGGCGCGACGATGGGCTCCATCATCGCCGAGTGGAACGCGTGCGAGGTGTGCAGGCGGCGCGACTGGACGCCCCGCGCGTCGAGCCGGGCCTTCAGCGCGTCCACGGCGTCTTCGGGGCCGGCGACCACCGTCATCGACGGCGCGTTCACCGCGGCCACGGACAGCCGGGCGTCCAGCGAGGACACCAGCTCCGCCTCCGACAGCGCGACGGAGAGCATGGCGCCCGGCGGCAGGTCCTGCATGAGCTGGCCCCGCGCGGCCACCAAGGCCAACGCGTCCGGCAGGCTGAAGACGCCGGCGAGGCACGCGGCCACGTACTCACCGATGCTGTGGCCAATCAGGGCCTCGGGCTGCACGCCCCAGGACATCCACAGCCGCGCCAACGCGTATTCAATGGTGAAGAGGGCAGGCTGGGCCAGCCGCGTCTGCTGCAACTGTCGCTGCGCTTCCTCGGCGCGGTTCGCGGCGGGGAAGAGGACCTCGCGCAGGTCCAGCTTGAGGTGCGGAGTGAGCCGGGTGGCGCAGTCGTCCACGTCCGCGCGGAAGCCGCGCTCGCGCTCGTACAGGCCCTGCGCCATGCCCGCGTACTGCGAGCCCTGACCGGGGAACATGAACACGGTGGGGCGGCTGGTGCGCTCCTCGGTGGCGGAGAGCTGCCGGCTGATGTCGCCCAGCGCGGTGAGCGCGTCCTCACGCCCCTGACAGACGACGGCGCGGCGGTGCGGGTGGCGGCGCCTGCCCACCTGGAGCGTGTACGCCACGTCCGCGGGCTCCAGGCCCTTGTTCGCGCGGAGGTGCTCCTCCAGCCGGGACGCCTGCGCGGCGAGCGCCGTGGGCGTGCGCGCCGACAGGACCAGGAGCTGGTGCGGGCGCGTGGACGGAGCGGGGGCGCGGGCGGGCGGCTCCTCCAGGATGACGTGGGCGTTGGTGCCGCCCATGCCGAAGCTGCTCACGCCCGCGCGGCGGGGCTCCCTGGCGGGGGCCTTCCACTCGCGCAGCTTCGTGTTGACGTAGAAGGGGCTCGCATCCCAGGGGATGTTGGGGTTCGGCGTCTCGAAGTTGAGGCTGGGCGGCAGCTTGCGGTGCTTGAGCGCCAGCGCCGTCTTGATGAGGCCCGCCACGCCCGCCGCCGCGTCCAGGTGGCCCAGGTTGGGCTTGATGGAGCCCAGGGCGCAGGTGCGCGGCCCGGCCGCCTCGTCGCCAAAGGCGCGGATGAGGGCCTGCACTTCGATAGGGTCGCCCAGCGCGGTGCCGGTGCCGTGCGCCTCCACGTAGCCGATGCTACCGGCCGATACGCCCGCGCTGCCCAGGGCCTCGGAGATGACGGCCGCCTGGCCCTCGACGCCCGGCGCGGTGTAGCCCACGCGCGCGGCGCCGTCGTTGTTCACCGCGGAGCCCTTGATGACCGCGTAGATGGGGCTGCCATCCGCCAGCGCGTCCTCCAGGCGCCGCAGCGCCACCACGCCCGCGCCGCTGCCGAAGACGATGCCCTTGGCCTGCGCGTCAAAGGGGCGGCAGTGCCCGTCCGGCGACAGGATGCCGCCCTCCACGTAGCGGTAGCCGCCCTGAATCTGGAGATTGATGGACACGCCGCCCGCCAGCGCGACGTCACACTCCTGGTTGAGCAGGCTCTGACAGGCGACGTGGACCGCGACCAGCGACGTGGAGCACGCGCTCTCGATGTTGAAGCTGGGCCCGCGCAGGTCCAGCTTGTAGGCGGCCCGCGTGGTGAGGAAGCTGCCCGCGTTGCCCAGGTTGAGCTGGAGTGGGTCCACGGTGCGCATCAGCTCCGCGTTCCCCAGCAGGTTGAGCAGCAGGTACGTGCTCAGGGCCTGTCCGCCAAAGACGCCCACCAGCAGCTCGGGAGGCGGCGCGCCGTAGCCCGCGTCTTCCAGCGCCTCCAGCGCGCACTCCAGGAAGAGGCGCTGCTGCGGGTCCATCACCTCCGCCTCGCGCGGCGTGTAGCCGAAGAAGGCCGCGTCGAAGCCCGCCACGTCCTCCAGCCGTGAGGCCACCTTCACGAAATGCGGATCCTTCAGCACCTCAGGGGGCAGGCCCGCCTTGAGGACCGCCTCGTCCGAAAGCGGCTCGATGGCCTCCACGCCGTCGCAGAGGTTGCGCCACAGCTCTTCCAGGCTGCGCGCGCCCGGGAAGCGCCCGGCCATGCCGGTGATTGCGATCTCCATGCCCGTGTTGTTGTCCGACACGCTGTCCCCCTCTTTCACTCAGTTCCCCGACTGGCGCCGCTGCTGGATGAGCTCCCGGCGCCTGGCTCCGCGGCTCCGCCGGTCACTGGTGGTGGCCGAGGCCTGCTCCTGCCCTCGGGTCAGCAGCCGGGCCATGGCGCTGAGCGTGGGGTTCTCGAAGAGCGCCACCACGGGCAGTTCCTTGCCGAAGCGGCGCTTCACCTCGTTGATGACCTTCAGGCCAATCAGCGAGTTCCCACCGAGCTCGAAGAAGTTCTCGTGCAGCGCCACGCTCTCCACGCCCAGGAAGCGCTGCCAGATGTCCGCCAGCTCGCGCTCCGCCTCGTCCATGCTGGCGGGCGCCGTGCGCTCCGTCGTCGGCGCGGCGTCCGTCTCCATGGGGCCCATCAAGTCCTGGAGCAGCGAGGCGCTGCGCGCCATGGCCGCTCGCAAATCCTCGGTGGACACGACGATGTGCGTGGGGGCCTGCGCCAACACGCGCTCGAAGACATCCACGCCCTCGGCCGGTGTCAGGGCATGAGCCAGCATCGCCTCCCGCATCGGGTTGGCGCCGTCCGGCATCTGCGTCGTCACGGCCTGGCCCACCTCGCGCCAGGTGTCCCAGCCCAGGGAGATGATGGGCAGGGTCCCCGTCGCCGCGGCCTGGTGGGCGAAGGCATCCTGGAAGGCGCACGCGGCGCAGTGGTCAATCTGCCCGGGCTCCGCCGTGAAGGCGGTGCGAGACGAGCAGAGCACGAAGAAGTCCAGGGGCATGTCGCGCAGCAGCGCGTGCAGGACCCACGTGCCCGACACCTTGGGGCGCAGGACGTCCTCCACGGCCTTCTGGGTACGGAGCTGGGCAAGGCCACCCGCGGGCACGCCCGCCGCGTGGATGACGCCGTGGAGCTCGCCAAACGCCTGCCGTGTCTGGCGCAGCGCCTCGGCCATCTGCTCGGCGTCGCCCACGTCCGCCTGGAGGACCAGGACCTCGGAGCCCAGCGCCTCCAGCGCCCGCACCTGACGAAGCCGCTGGCTCACCCGGTCCTGCTCCCCGTGCTCGGCGAGCCAGGTGTCCCAGGTGTCTCGCTCCGGCAGGGCATTGCGGCCCACCAGCACCAACCGGGCCTGGACCTGTCGCGCGAGCGACTCCGCCAGCACCAGCCCGATGCCACCCAGTCCGCCGGTGATGAGGTACGTGCCGCGCTGACGCAGGCGGGACGGGGCATCCGCCGCGGGTGCGGTGATGCGCACCTGCTCCAGCGACTGTTCCCAGCGGTTCGGGCCTCGGAGCGCCACGGCGCCGGTGGAGGAACCCGTGGCCAGCTCACACGTCAGCCGCGCCGCCAGGGCCTGGAGCGTCTTGCTACAGCTCGGGGCTTCCACGTCGATGGACCGACATGACAGGCCCGGCACCTCGTGCGGCAGCACGCGGCAGGCGCCCAGGAGCGTGGCCTTCTCCGGGGCCAGCACCTCATGCCCGGTGACGGCCTGCACGCCGCTGGAGACCACCGTGAGCTGCACGGGTCCGGAGGCGCCCTGGCCCGCCAGCGCCTGTGCCAGGAAGAGCAGGCTGAAGAAGCCGGTGCGCTGGGCGTGCTCCACGCCCGCCAGCCCTTCTCCCGCCGAGTCCACGCCCCACAGGTGGACGATGCGCTCGGGCCGGAAGGAGTCCTCGGCGAGCGCGTTCAGCAGCGCCGCGTAGGTCTCCGGGCGGGTGGGGTCCACTTCGAAGGCGCCGTCATCCACGCGGCGGAAGTCGGAGCCCTGCGACACCCGGGTGATTCGGCCGCCGCTCTCCGCGAGCCGTTTCGCCACGGCGTCTCCCAGCCCGCTGGTGTCGGTGAAGACGAGCCAGTTCTGGGGCGCGGCGGTGGCCCCGCGCAGCGCGAGCGTGCGCTTCCAGGACGGCAGATAGAACCAGTCCGCCGCGTCCTTGCGCCGGGCAAGGGAGACCTCGCTGGCGATGGCGAGGCCCGCCGCGTTCGGCTCCAGCCAGTGTCGCTTGCGCTCGAAGGGGTAGGTGGGCAGGACGACGCGCCGGCGCTGCTCTCCGGCCTGGAGGCTCCGCCAGTCCATGGGCACACCCGCCGCCCAGAGCCGGCCCAGCGTGGTGAGCACGAAACGCATGTCGGAGCCGGGCTCGCGAGGCGCCCGCATCGACGTGAGCACCACGGTGGGCTGGCCGCGCTCCACCTGCAGGCGCGCGAGCGAGCCCAGCGTCCGCCCGGGACCGACCTCCAGCAGCACGCGCGACGGGTCCTCCAGCAGGCAGCGCACGCCCGGACCGAAGCGCACCGTCTGCCGCAGGTGGCGCACCCAGTACCTCGGGTCGGTGGCCTCCTCCTCGGTCACCCACGTCCCCGTCACGCCGGAGACGAAGGGCTGCGTCGGCGTCTGGAGCTTCAGCCGCCCGACGAACGCCGCGAACGCCGGCAGGATGGAGTCGATGAGGTGCGAGTGCGCGGCCACGTCGATGTGGACGCGCCGGTGCTCGATGTCTCGCGTGGCCAGGTCGGCGGACAGCGCATCCACCGAGGCGGTGTCGCCGGCCACCACGCACTGCGACGGTCCATTGACGGCGGCCAGGGACAGGCGCTCGCCCAGCAGCGGCTGCAGCTCCTGTTCGGACAGGGCCACGCTCACCATGGCGCCGGACGGGAGCTGCTCGAAGAGGCGGCCACGCTCGGCCACCAGCGCCAGCGCGTCCTCCAGCGAGAAGACGCCCGCGAGGCACGCGGCGACGTACTCGCCCATGCTGTGGCCAATCATCGCCTCGGGCCGGATGCCCCAGGACTCCCACAGCTTCGCCAGCGCGTACTCCACCGTGAAGAGCGCGGGCAGGCCCACGGAGGGGCGGGGCAGGGGCGCGCCCGCGTCCGCGTCGCCCGCTGGGTACAGCACCGCGCGGAGCGACGGACCGCCGCGGCGCTGGAGGAGGGCGGCGCACGCGTCGAAGGCTTCGCGGAAGGCGGGCTCCTTCTCGTACAACTCCTGCCCCATGCGCAGGTGCTGCGCGCCGCCGCCGGGGAAGAGGAACACGACGGAGCGGCCCCCGTCCTTGGCCACGTCCGTGAACACGCGCTCGGGGTTCACCTCGGACAGCACCGTGGCCGCGTCCTCGCCACTCTCGCAGACCACCACGCGCCGGTGCGCGAACGCCTTGCGGCCAATCTGGAGGGTGTGCGCGACGTCCGCCAGGGACTGCTCGGGGTGTGCCTCCAGGTGCGCGCCCAGGTTCTGGGTCATCGCGTCGAGCGCGGCCGGCTTCTTCGCGGAGAGGACCAGCAGCTGCCACGGCCGCGACGGGCCAGAGGGGGCCGGGGCCGGGGGCGCCTCCAGCAGCGCGTGGGCGTTGGTGCCGCCAATGCCGAAGGAGCTCACGCCCGCGCGGCGCCGGTGGTCATGCGTCTGCCACTCCTTCAACGCGGCATTCACGAAGAAGGGGCTGCGCGCCCAGTCGATGTTCGGGTTGGGCGTGCGGCAGTGCAGGGTGGGGGGAATGCGCCCGTGCTCCACCACCAGGGCCGTCTTGATGAGCCCCGCCACGCCGGCCGCCGCGTCCAGGTGGCCGATGTTCGACTTGACCGAGCCGAGCGCGCAGAAGCTGGTGGCCTCGGTGCCGGCGCGGAAGGCGCTCGTCAGCGCGGAGACCTCGACCGGGTCGCCCAGCAGGGTGCCGGTGCCGTGCGTCTCCACGTAGCCCACGGTGTCTGGCGTCACGCCCGCCAACGCGTGGGTGCGGGCGATGACCTCCGCCTGCCCCTCGGCGCTGGGCGCGGTGTAGCCGAGCTTCGAGGCGCCGTCGTTGTTGATGGCGGAGGCCCGGATGACGGCGTGGATGTGGCTGCCGTCCGCCAGCGCGTCATCCAGCCGCTTGAGCACCACCACGCCCACGCCGCTGCCGAAGAGCGTCCCCTGCGCCTGCGCGTCGAAGGGACGGCAGTGACCATCCGGGGAGGCGATTCCTCCGGGCTGGTGCACGTAGCCGGTGCGCTGGGGCACGTCCACGGACACGCCGCCCGCGATGGCCACGTCACACTGGAAGCCCATCAGCGACTGGCAGGCCAGGTGGGTGGCGACCAGCGACGTGGAGCAGCCCGTCTGGACATCCAGGCTGGGGCCCTTGAGGTCCAGGTGGTACGCCAGCCGCGTGGCGAGGAAGTCCTTGTCGTTGCCAATCATCACCTGGAAGCTGTCGCTCGACTCGAGCAGCTCCGGGTGCGTGCGCAGGTTGAAGAGCAGGTACGTGCTCAGGCTCGTGCCCGCGAAGACGCCCACCGAGCGTGACTCCGTATCCAGCCCGTGGCCCGCGCGCTCGATGGCCTCCCACGCGCACTCCAGGAAGATGCGGTGCTGCGGGTCCATCAGCACGGCCTCGCGCGGCGAATAGCCGAAGAAGCTCGCGTCGAACGCGTCCACCTGCTCCAGCACGGCCCCGGCGCGCACGAAGCCCGGCTGTCGCAGGCGCTCCTCGGGGACGCCGCGGGCCTTCAGCTCGTCGTCCGTGAAGAAGCGGATGCCCTCCACGCCCTCGCAGAGGTTCCGCCAGAAGGTCTCCACGTCGGGGGAGCCCGGGAAGCGGCCCGCCATTCCGACGATGGCAATGGCCAGGTCGTCGCCGTCACTCAGGTTGTCATCGCTCATGGCTGTCGACGAACTCACGTTCAAGAAGCGAGGTGGGGTGGCGGCCCGGCGGCATCACGCACACGCCCCACGCGGCCCTCACGCGGCAGGGCCCAGGGAACGTCCGTGACGCCGGGCAGGGCTCCGCGGGGCGCGGAGACGTGGCTCAGCTGGCTGCCTGGGCGGCGGGCGGCGGGCGCGTGAGGGAGAACGCGTCGGCCAGCAGCTCGTAGGAGCGCAGCCGGGAGCGATGGTCGTGGACGATGGTGGTGATGAGCAGCTCGTCCGCCTGGAACTCGGCGGCCATGCGCGTCAACTGCTCCTTCACCTGGTCCGGTGCGCCACACACGACGCGCTTGCGGTCGAACTCGAGCGTGGCCAGGTCCTCGGGCGTGTAGGCGTAGGCCTCCGCTTCCTCGATGGATGGGATGGGCGCTTCGGGCCGGCCCCTGCGCGTGTTGATGGTCAGCAGGTCGCTGCTCCGGGCTATTCGCCGGGCCTCCTGCTCAGACGGCGCACAGATGACGTAGACGCTGACGGCGGAGTTGGGCGCCGCCTGCACGTGCGAAGGCTTGAAGTGCTCGCGATACCCCCGCGTCACCGGGCCGCCGTGGATGGGGTTGAAGAAGTGCGCGAAGCAGAATGACAGCCCCAGCCGGGCCGCGAGCGCGGCGCTCTGCTCACCCGAGCCGAGCGCCCAGACCTGCGGCATGCCCTGCGCCATGGTCTTCAAGCTCAGCTTTTCGAACTCCGGCGTCGCGGGCGTGGTGCCCGACAGGAAGGCGACGAGGTCCTCCAGCTTCGTGGGGAAGCTCTCGTTGCTCATCGGCGGGCCGTAGGCCAGGGCGCGAGCCACCATGTCCGTGCTGCCCGACGTCCGTCCGATGCCCAGGTCGATGCGGTCGGGGTGGAGCGCCTCCAGCAGCCGGAAGACCTCGGCGACCTTGAAGGGGCTGTAGTTCGACAACAGGACGCCGCCCGTTCCCACCCGGATACGCGACGTCGCCGCCGCGACATGCGCGACGAGGATCTCCGGCGCCACGCCCGCGAAGTGTCCCGAGCCGTGGTGCTCCGCGAGCCAGAAGCGGTGATACCCGAGCTGCTCGGCGGCTCGGGCCAGCTCTACCGTGTTTTGGAAGGCCTCACGTGTCTGCGTGCCGCTGGCGACGATGGAATGATCGAGAACACTGAGCTTCACGGCGAGCGTTCCTTCCCGGACACACGACGTCTACGGAGCCGCTTCGAGACGGGCCGAGTCGTCACGTGTCCGCGTTTCAAGAGGGTGACAAAGCCTATAGTAGCGCGGTCAGCTGCGACAAATGCGATTTGATTGATTTTACTTGAAAGTTGAGAATAAGAGGCAGGCGGGAGCGCGCGTGATTGCCAGGGGTTCTTTTATTCCCCGCGTCTCGCCGTGAGACACGCCGTTACTCGACGACGACGAGCGCGCACATCAACGCGCCTTGGGTCGCGTTGACGACGTCCTTGCCCTGCCCGGTGGGGTTCAGTCGCACCATGGTTCCGCCGTAGCGCTCACCGAAGACAAAGGCGCCCCAGATGAGGATGTGGGGGCCCACGGCGCCGTCGTCCCGCAGGAAGTGGTAGGGGCGCGGCTCGATGCGCTCCTGGACAATCCAGCCGCCGTGCGCCAGGGCTTCCTGGATGGCGGCGTCCCAGTCCCCGGCGGTCATCGCGCGGCCAATCAGCACCGACTTGCCGCCATAGGCGCGGCCCGCCTTGAGCACCAGCCCTTCGCGCTTCGAGGCGGCGAGCTCATCGGGCAGCCATACGGACGCGCCACCGCGGGTCGTCTGCGTGGACCGCACGCGGCGCGTCCAGGGGATGTGCCGGCGGATGAGCTCCCGCTCCTCGGAGGAGAGCGCGGGCGACGCCTCGTTCTCCGACAGCAGCGCGATGTTGCGCTTGTCGTCGAGCAGCTCCTGCGCGGGACCGTTGTAGAGACACAAGGTGCGCGCGGCGAGCGCGGCGCGGACGCGGGCGTCGAACGCCGGGCTCACCACCTCGAGCCGCTCTCTCGCGTCATGCTCCTGCACGGCGTGCAGCCGCCGTCCGCGCATCGTGAGGCAGTGGCCCTCCGCGTCCTCCACCTCGCTGTAGGTGCCGATGAGCACCTCGCCCTTCGCGCCGTCCGCCGCGAGCAGCTCGCTCAGCGTGCTGTTGAGCAGCAGGGTCGCCATCTCCCTGCCCGCGGCTTCAGGCAGCTCGTTGTCGGGGAAGAGCACGGCCAGGTTGCACTCACCCTCCCAGGCCACGGTCCGCCGCACGTCCTCGACGACATGCCCCAGGAAGGCGCGCAGCGTGTCCTGGAACTGGATGCGCAGGCCCTGCTCCTCGGTGAAGCGCTGGAGCACGGGCTGGTCCATCACCACCTGGGCCTTGAGCCCCGTCTCCCAGCCGCCCAGGCCCGCCATCATGTTGACCTCGAGGCACTTGAGGCCCTCCGCCGAGTCGATGAAGTCCCCGCGGCTGAGCGCGCCGCGCGCATCCTCCGTGATGGCCAGGACCTCCGCCGCCACGCGGGCCCGCTCCGGCGAGACACCGTAGTAGTCGGCGATGCGCCGAGCGTCTCCGTCCAGCAGGAGCCGGGGCCCGCGCTTGACGAGCCGGCAGAGCTTCACCGCGACGTCCTCCAGCTCACGGTCGCGCCGCGAGTCGATGAGGAGCGGCCACCGGTGCAGCTCGTAATACATCAGCGGTGACGCTTCGAACTTCTGGAAGCGGTGCCGCGCGAACAGCTCGGGCGTCCGCTCCGCGAACTTCAGGAACGCCACCGCCGCCGCGGACAGCTCGCCGTGCAACGCCTGGATTTCATCTGAGAACTTCAGCTCGCCTGGGTGCCCGTCGACATGTGACATTTTCCGCGTAATAGCACTTTGTCTCAGTGTGCGTGTAAAGCGGATGTTTTACGGGCCGGAAGCGATGGCGCCGGACTCCAGGCGGAGCAGGTGGTCCGCCACGTCGAAGTACCGGTCGTCGTGGCTGATGACCACCACGGCCTTGCCGGCGGACTTCAGGTCCGGGAGCAGCGCCCGGTAGAAGACCTCCTTGAAGAGCGGGTCCTGGTCCGCCGCCCACTCGTCGAAGAGGTACACGGGGCGGTCTTCCAGGAACGCTGTCAGCAGCGCCAGTCGCTTGCGCTGACCCGCGGACAGGTCCGTGGTGGAGAGCGCGCCGTTGGCGTCGATGCGCACCTTGCGCTCCAACTGGAGCCGCGCGAGGTACGCACGGGCCTTGTCCGCCTGTCCCCCCACGGCCAGACCCAGCAGGGAGTCGAAGAGGTGGAAGTCGGAGAACACCGTGGCGAAGTGCTGGCGGTAGCGCTCCCGCTCGTCGTCCGTCACCGGTTGCCCGTCGACGTGGACCGCCCCGGACTCCGGCGAATAGAGGCCGGTGATGAGCTTGGCCAGCGTCGTCTTGCCGCTGCCGTTGCCCCCGACGATGAAGAGGATTTCTCCGGGGCGCAGCGTCAGGTCGATGGGGCCCAGCGTGAAGGGCAGGTCCTCGCCCTCGCGGCGGTAGGCGTGCGTGACGCCCACGAGGTCGATGCGGGAAGGCGAAGCGGGAGGCGCGATGGCGACGGGCGTGCCCTCGGTGTCGGCGGGAGGCAGCTCCAGCGCTTCGATGTGGCGGAGCGCCACGGTTCCCGCGCCCAGCATGGGCAGCAGCGTCATGGACGCATCCAACGGCTGCTGGAGGTAGAGGACGGCGAGCGTGTAGCCCACCAGCGTTGACGCGGACACCGGGGCGATGCCGGGCAGGGCGAACAGCAGCAGCCCGATGAAGAAGAAGAACAGGCTCATGCCCCAGCTCGTCGACAGGGCGTGGAGCGTGGAGACCCGCTGCTGGAGTTGCTTCAGCGTCTCGGCGGTGGGGAACAGCTCCTGGTCGAGGAACGCCGTGCGCCGGCGCTGATGCAGCTTCAGCTCCTTCAGGCCCTGGGTCAGTGAGCGCAGGTCGCGGAAGAACCGGTCATTTGTTTGCCGCGAGTCCTTCAGCAACGCCATGATGTGGCGAAGCGGGAGCAGGTAGCTGACGGCGCCCAGCAGCGCGAAGACGAGCAGCGCCGCGAACACCAGCCGCGACATGACGGCCAGGTACGTCATGCAGCCCAGGATGATGCCGCCGTTGATGAGCAGCGGTGGGATGCACAGCAAGCCCTGGGTGACGGCCTGGATGTCGTCGACGAGGGTGGCCAGCAGCCGGTGGGAGCCCAGCTCTTCCAGCCTCCGCAGCGGTGTCGCGAGGATGCGCTGGCTGAGCTGATCCCGCAGCGCGAACGTGGTGTTCGTCTGGAGCCGCGTCAGCAGCAGCTGCGAGCCGATGCGCGAGCCCAGCATCAGGACGCCGAGCGTGGCGAAGCCGAGGACCGTTCCCCGGGCCGAAGTCGCGCCGCCCTGCGCGAGCACGCCGTTGATGTGCGCGATGAGCCCCGCGCTCGCGGCGCCCGTCAACAGCCCGAAACAGACGGCGAGTGCCACGGAGCCACGGGACCTGCGCAGCAGCAGGATGAGCAGGTTCACGCCGAGAGTTCCTTCCGCGAGGATGAGAACCGGAATGTGGGCGCTCATAGCTTATGCTGCGCCCCCCGCTCTAGCGAAGGTCTTCGGTTTTTCCACTGCTCCGTCCCTTGGAACCTCTCACCATGCGCTCCCACTCGGCCGCGACACTGCTGGAGCTCCTCGAAACGCAGACCCAGTCCCTGGGTGAACGGCCGCTGTACACGTTCCTGGAGGATGGCGGGGACGACGCGGTCCTGAGCTACGCGGGGTTGGACCTGCGAGCCCGGCGCATTGGCGCGGCGCTCCAGGCCCTGACGCGTGCGGGCGAGCGGGCGGTGCTCCTCTACCCACCGGGCCTGGAGTACGTCGCGGGCTTCTTCGGCTGCTTGTATGCCGGGCTGGTCGCCGTCCCGGCCTATCCGCCGGACCCGATGCGGCTGGAGCGGACGTTGCCGCGGCTGCGCGCCATCATTCGCGATGCGCGCGCGAGCGTCGTGCTCACCACCTCCTTCATCCAGGAGATGGGAGCGGGCCTCTTCGAAGGCGCACCTGAGCTCGCCGCGCTCCGCTGGGTGGCCACGGACGCGCTGCCCGAGGGGACCGAGGCGGGGTGGCGCCGCCCGGAGCCGTCCTGGGACACGCTGGCCTTCCTCCAATACACGTCCGGCTCCACGGGGGATCCGAAGGGCGTGCAGCTCAGCCACGGGAACCTGCTGCACAACCTGGGGTTGATCTCCCACGCGTTCCAGGTCCGCTCGGACAGCGTGGGCGTCATCTGGCTGCCGCCGTACCACGACATGGGCCTGATTGGCGGCATCCTCCAGCCGCTCTACGCGGGCTTCCCGGTGGCGCTGATGTCGCCGCTCGCGTTCCTCCGCCGCCCGCGGTTCTGGTTGGAGTCACTGTCCCGCTTCGGTGGCACCATCAGCGGCGGCCCGTGCTTCGCCTTCGACCTGTGCGTGAGGAAGGTGCCTGCCGCGGAGCGCGAGGGCTTGGACTTGCGCCGCTGGGAGCTGGCCTTCTGTGGCGCCGAGCCCATCCGCCCGGAAGTTGTTGCGCGCTTCTCGGAGGCCTTCGCGCCCGTGGGCTTCCAGCGTGAGGCGCTCTATCCCTGCTACGGGCTCGCGGAGGGCACGCTGATCGCCTCGGGTGGGCGCAAGGGCGAAGGGGTCCTCACGCGGACGTGGGATGCCCAGGCGTTGGAGCGGAACGAGGCCCTGGCGGCCGACGACGGTCCGGGGGCTCGCCCGCTGGTGGGGTGTGGCCAGACGCTGCCTGGGCAGACGCTGCTCGTGGTGGACCCGGAGACGCGTCGCGCGTGCCCGCCTGAGCGGGTGGGGGAGATCTGGGTCTCCGGTCCCAGCGTGGCCCAGGGCTACTGGGAGCGGCCCGAGGAGAGCGAAGCGGCGTTCGGAGCGCGACTGGCGGAGTCGGACAGCGGCCCCCGGTTCCTGCGGACGGGAGACCTGGGCCTGCTGAGGGACGGCGAGCTGTTCGTCGTGGGCCGGCGCAAGGACCTCATCATCCTTCGCGGACGCAACCTGCACCCGCAGGACCTGGAGCTGACGCTGGAGCGCAGCCATCCGGCGCTGCGGCCCGGGTGTGGCGCGGCGTTCTCCATCGACGTGGGCGGCGAGGAGCGGCTCGCGGTGATGTACGAGGTGGACTCGCGCAAGCCGTGGACCGCCGAGGACGTGGTGGGCGCCGTCCGCCGTGGCCTCGCGGAGACGCACGAGGTCCAGCTCCACACGCTCGTCCTCATCGAGCCGGGCGCGCTGCCGAAGACGTCCAGCGGGAAGATTCAACGGCGGGCCTGCCGGGCCGAGCTGCTCGCGGGGACGGCTCGGGCGCTGCTGACCTGGAGCGAGTCGGAGGCCGCCGCGCCCCAGGCTGAGGCGCCCGCGTCCGACGTCACCGCGTCCGAGCCGCTCACCGTGGAGGCCCTGGAGACGTGGTTGCTGGCGCGGATCGCCGCGCGGCTTCGCGTCCGTCCGGAGGAGCTGGCGACGGAGGCGCCCATCACGTCCTTCGGCCTGGACTCGCTGGGCGCCGTGGAGCTGGCGAACGACGTCGAGGCCCTGGGCGTGGTCCTCCGCATGGAGGTCCTGCTTCAAGGGCCAACCGTGGGGGAGCTCGCGCGGACCGTCTTCGCGGCCCGTGGGAAGTCCGCTGGCGCCGAGCTGACGAGGGGCGAGGAGGGGGCACCCGCGCCGCTCTCCTCCGCGCAGCAGCGACTGTGGTTGTTCGAGCAGCTGGCGCAGGGAAGCGCCGCGTATCACCTGCCGGCGGCGGTGCGGCTCACCGGGGCGCTGGATGATGGGGCGCTGGAGCGCGCCCTCGGCGCCATCGTTCAGCGTCACGCGGCGCTCCGGGCGACGTTCCACGACGAAGATGGCACGCCGTCTCAGGTGACCTCACCGGCGCCGGTGTCATCGCTTCGCCGGGTGGACCTCCGTGACATCCCGGTGGAGGACCGTGAGGAGGCCGCGCTTCGTCTGGCCCACGAGGCCGCGCGGGCACCGTTCGACCTCGCGCGAGGTCCGCTGCTCCGGGCCACGCTGTTTCAATTGGACGCGCAAGCGCACCTGCTCGTCGTGGTGATGCACCACATCGCCTCGGATGGTGCTTCGTTCGCCATCCTGGCCCGGGAGCTGAGCGCGCTGTACGCGGGTGCCGCTGCACCGCCGCCGTTGGCCTTCCAGTATCCCGACTTCGCGCGCTGGCGCCGCGAGGTCGAGGCGGACGGTGCCCTGGCCACGTCGCTCGACTGGTGGAAGGCGCGGCTGGCGGGTGTGCCTGCGGCACTGGAGTTGCCCGCGGACCGGTCTCGGCCCCCCATGCCGACCTATCGCGGTGGCCGCGTGGCGGTGCGGTTTCCGGAGGCGCTGACGGCTCGGCTGGAGGCGCTGGGCCGGAGCGAGCGCGCCACGTTGTTCATGACGTTGCTGGCGGCCTTCAATGCTCTGCTCGCGCGTCATTCGGGGCAGACGGACTTTTGCGTGGGCACCGCCGTCAACGGGCGTGAGCGGACGGGGCTCGAAGGGTTGATGGGGTGCTTCCTCGACCTGGTCGTCTTGCGCGCGTCCGTGTCCGGCTCATCCCGTTTCCGCGAGCTGCTGGGCCAGACGCGGGAAGGCGTGCTGGAGGCCTTTGCCCACCGGGGCGTTCCATTCGAGCGGCTGGTCGACGCCGTCCAGCCCACGAGGGACCCTTCGCGCGCGCCACTGTTCCAGGTGCTGTTCGTGCTCCAGCCGGAGCCCGGCGCGGGGCTGGCGCTGCCCGGCCT
The DNA here is from genome assembly GCF_013372605.1 of Myxococcus sp. AM009. NCBI lineage: Bacteria > Pseudomonadati > Myxococcota > Myxococcia > Myxococcales > Myxococcaceae > Myxococcus > Myxococcus sp. AM009. The sequence goes on along the minus strand of NZ_JABXEP010000018.1, from coordinate 31,998 downwards.
GGAGTCTCGCCGCGTGGAGGTGGACCCGGGGGCCACGCCTTACGATTTGACGCTGTCGCTGGCTCGCGGGCCGGAGGGACTGGGCGGGTGGCTCGAGTACGCCACGGACTTGTTCGACGCGGGCACCGCCACGCGACTGGTGGCGCGGCTGGGCGTGCTGCTGGAGTCCGTTGTCGCGGACCCCGACCAGCGCCTCTCCATGCTCCCGGTGTTGCCTGCGGCGGAGCAGCGGCAGGTGCTGGTCGACTGGAATGACACGCGGGTGGAGTTCCCGGAGACGTGCATCCATGCGCTCATCGAGTCGCAGGCGCAGCGCACGCCGGCCGCTGTTGCCGTGGTGTGTGGTGACGAGGTCCTCACGTACCGTGAGCTGGACCGGCGAGCCAACGCCGTGGCGTGGCGGCTGCGTGAGCAGGGCGTTGGACCCGAGTGCATCGTGGGGCTCTGCGCCGACCGCTCCGCGGACCTGGTCGTGGGGTTGCTTGGCATCTTCAAGGCGGGCGGAGCGTATCTGCCGCTGGACCCATCGTATCCCGAGGCTCGGCTCGCGCTGATGCTGGAGGACTCCGGCGCCTCGGTGGTGCTCGCGCACCGGCATCTGGCGGGCGCGCTTCCGTTCGGCGACAGGTCCGTGGTTCCGCTGGAGGTGCCCGGCGAGGCGGACGCCGCGCCACCGGGAGCCGTGGGGCCTGACAACCTGGCCTACGTCCTCTACACCTCGGGCTCCACTGGCAAGCCCAAGGGCGTGCTGATTCCACACCGCAACGTCGTCAGCTTCTTCACGGGCATGGACGCGCGCGTGGGGACCGAGCCGGGGACATGGCTCGCTGTGACGAGCGTCTCCTTCGACATCTCCGTGTTGGAGTTGCTCTGGACGCTGGCGCGCGGCTTCAAGGTCGCAGTGCAGGGCGAGCAGGGGGCCTTGGGTGCCGCGCCGCGCCGGGTGACCCGGGCGCGCCAGAAGCCCCTGGGCTTCAGCCTCTTCTACTTCGCCGCGGATGAGGGGGCTCCAGGCGCCGAGCGTTACCGGCTGTTGCTGGAGGGTGCGCGGTTCGCGGACCGCCATGGCTTCCAGGCGGTGTGGACGCCGGAGCGCCACCTTCATGCCTTCGGTGGGCTCTATCCCAATCCGTCCGTGACGAGCGCCGCCATCGCCGCCATCACCGAGCGCGTGGCCATCCGCGCCGGCAGCGTCGTGCTGCCACTGCACCACCCCGTGCGCGTGGCGGAGGAGTGGTCGCTCGTCGACAACCTGTCGAAGGGCCGGGTCGGCATCTCCGTGGCGGCGGGCTGGCACGCGGATGACTTCGTCCTCGCGCCGGAGCGGTACGCGGAGCGCCGTGAGCTGGCGCGGCGGGACCTGGACACGTTGCGGCGGCTCTGGCGCGGTGAGGCGCTGTCATTCCCCAATGGCGCGGGGACGCCCATCGACGTTCGCATCCGCCCGAGCCCCGTGCAGCGCGAGCTGCCGGTGTGGTTGACCGCCGCTGGCAATCCGGACACGTTTCGCGAGGCGGGCCGGCTGGGCGCGGGCGTCCTGACGCACCTCCTGGGGCAGCGTTGGGAGGAGCTGGAAGCACGCATCGCGCTCTACCGCGAGGCCTGGCGGGAGGCGGGCCACGAGGGCGAGGGCCACGTGACGCTGATGCTCCACACGTTCGTGGGGCACGACGTGGAGCGCGTGCGCGAGCTGGTCGAGGCGCCGCTGCGCCGCTACCTGAGCAACTCCGCGGACCTGATGCGCGGCCTGGGCCGGACGTTGGGCGTGGACCTGGACCCCGCATCGGTTCGTCCGGAGGACCTGGACGCGCTCGTGGGACGCGCCTTCGGGCGCTTCTTTGAAGGGGCGGGGCTCTTCGGGACGCCGCGCACCTGCCGGGAGCAGGTGGCTCGCATCGAGACGCTGGGCGTGGATGAGGTCGCGTGCCTCATCGACTTCGGCGTGGACGCGGATGCCGTGCTCGCCAGCCTGCCGGCGCTGGATGCCGTGCGGCAGCGCTGCGAGCGCGACTTCCGGCTTCAGGCACAGGAGGAAAGCACCGTCCCCGCGCAGCTCCGCCGGCACGGCGTCACGCACCTGCAATGCACGCCCTCCCTGGCGCAGGCGCTGCTCCTGGAGCCCGGCGCGGCCGGGGCGCTCGCGGGACTGGAGCGGTTGCTCGTCGGCGGTGAGGCGCTGTCCGCGGAGCTGGCTGCGCGGCTGCGAGACACCGTGGGCGGCGCGCTGCTCAACATGTACGGCCCCACGGAGACCACCATCTGGTCCTCGTCGCACGCCGTGGATGGTTCGCCAGGGCCGGTGCCCATTGGCGCGCCCATCGCGAACACGTCGCTGTACGTGCTGGACGCGGCGCTGCATCCCCTGCCCGTGGGCGTGCCCGGTGAGCTCTACATCGGTGGCACAGGTGTCGCGCGGGGCTACCACGCGCGGCCGGAGCTGACCGCCGAGCGTTTCCTCCCGGACCCGGTGTCCGCCGACGCCGGCGCGCGGATGTACCGAACGGGCGACCGGGCACGGTGGCGCGCGGATGGAACGGTGGAGTTCCTGGGCCGGATGGACCACCAGCTCAAGGTCCGTGGCTTCCGGGTGGAGCCTGGCGAAGTCGAGTCCGTGTTGGCGCGGCACTCCGACGTGGCGCAGGCGGTGGTCGTGGCGTGGGAGGAGGCTGCTGGAGGCGCGCGCCTGGTCGCGTACGTCGTCGCGCGGCCGGGCACGGCGCCTTCGGTGGAGGCGCTGCTGGCCTTCTCCAGGCGCTCCCTGCCGGAGCACATGGTGCCTTCGGCGTTCGTGTCACTCGATGCGCTCCCGCTGACGCCCAACGGGAAGGTGGACCGGAAGGCGTTGCCCGCGCCAGAGGGTGTCCGTGACGTCGCTCGGGAGTATGTGGCGCCTCGGACGGAGACCGAGCGCCGCCTGGCCGAGCTGTGGGCCTCGCTGCTGGGCGTGGAGCGGGTGGGCGCGGAGGACGACTTCTTCGCGCTGGGCGGGCACTCGTTGCTGGCCACGCGCGCAGCCTCTCGGATTCGTGAGGCGTTCGGGGTGGACCTGCCCCTGCGTGAGCTGTTCGAGTCGTCCTCACCGGCGGCCTTGGGTGCGCGCATCGATGCGCGTCTCGTGGGGGCGTCCGGTGTGCCTCCGTTGGTGGCTCGGTCTCATGAAGGGGCGCTGCCGCTGTCCTTCGCGCAGCAGCGGCTCTGGTTCCTGGAGCAGCTCGAGCCCGGCGGCGCCGCGTACAACGATGCGGTGGCCGTCCGTGTGGAGGGGGCGCTGGAGGTGGCGTTGCTGGAGCGCTCTCTGCGAGAGGTGGTCCGGCGGCACGAAGTCCTCCGCGCCACCTTCCACGATGAAGACGGGACGCCTTCCTGGCGCATCCACCCCGAGGCCCGGCTCGCGCTGGACCGGGTGGACCTGACCGCGCTGTCAGGGGCTGCGCAGGAGGAGGCCCTGTCGCTGCGGTTGGCGGAGGAGTCGCTGCGGGCGTTCGACCTCGGCTCGGGGCCGCCGCTTCGCGCCACGCTGCTTCAGCTCAGCGCGCGTGAGCACGTGCTCTTGTTGGTGCTGCACCACCTGGTGACGGATGGCGCGTCCATGGGCGTGCTCGTGCTCGAGGTGGCGGCGCTCTATCGGGCCAACTCTCAGGGCAAGGGGTCGCCGCTGTTGGAGCTGCCGCTCCAGTACGTGGACTACGCGGCGTGGCAACGCGACTGGCTGCGCGGCGAGGCGCTGGAGGCGCAGCTCGCGTACTGGCGGACCCGGCTGGAAGGGGCACCTCGGGCGCTGGACCTGCCCACGGACCGGCCTCGACCGGCCGTGCGGAGCAGCCGTGGCGTGAGTCGAAGCGTGCTCCTGGGCTCGGAGCTGTCGCGCGCGCTGAAGGCGCTGGCCCAGCGCGAGGGCGCCACGCCCTTCATGGTGTTGCTGGCGGGCTTCTCAGCGCTGCTGTCCCGTCATGGCGGACAGGAGGACCTGTGCGTCGGAACGCCGGTGGAGGGCCGTGACCGGACCGAGCTGGAAGGGCTCATCGGCTGCTTCGTCAACACGCTGGTCCTCCGCGTGTCGCTGGCGGGCGCGCCGTCCTTTCGGGAGTTGATTGGCCGGGCGCGGGAGACCGTGCTGGGAGCCTTCGCGCACCAGGATGCGCCCTTCGAGGAGCTGGTGAAGGCGCTCCAGCCCGAGCGAGACCTGGGCCGCAGCCCGCTCTTCCAGGCCATGCTCGTGATGCAGGAGGACCCGCTGCCGGAGTTGGTGATTCCCGGGCTCCGGCTGAACGTCCAACCCCAGCCGAGCCTCACGGCGAAGTTCGACCTGCGACTCATCATCACGGACACGGTGGAGGGCTTCTCCGCGAACCTGGAGCTGAGCGCCGACCTGTTCGAGCCGGACACCGCGGCCAGCCTGCTGGAGCACCTGCGCGTCCTGCTGGAGGCGGGCGTCCGTGAGCCGGAGCAGCGGGTGCACGCGCTCCCTATGATGACCTCGGCGGAGCGGCACCGGGTCCTGGTGGCGTGGAATGACACGGACCACCCGCGGCCGGGCGTGAGCGTCCTGCACCGGCTCATCGAAGCGCAGGTGGACCGCACACCGGATGCGGTGGCGCTGAGCTTCGAGGGCGACACCCTGACGTACCGTCAGTTGGACGGGCGCGCGAATCAGCTCGCGCGCTACCTGCGGACCCGAGGCGTGGGGCCGGACACGCGGGTGGCGCTGTGCGTGGAGCGTTCGCTGGAGCTGGTGGTGGGGCTGCTCGGCGTGCTCAAGGCGGGGGGCGCCTACGTGCCGCTCGACCCGGAGTATCCCCGCGAGCGGCTGGAGTACATGCTCGCGGACGCCGCGGCGCCGGTGCTGCTCACGCAGGCACGGTTGTCGGAGCGCCTGCCTCGGGGCGATGCCACCGTGGTGTGCCTGGACTCGGAGTGGGGCGCGGTGGCACGCGAGCGCGAGGAGCGTCTCGCCGTGGCCGTGGAGGGGAGCGGGCTGGCGTACGTCATCTACACCTCGGGCTCCACGGGGCGGCCCAAGGGGGCGATGAACACGCATGACGCCATCTGCAACCGGCTCCTGTGGATGCAGGAGGCCTACGGGCTCGATGCGAGTGACCGCGTCCTCCAGAAGACGCCGTTCAGCTTCGACGTCTCCGTGTGGGAGTTCTTCTGGCCGCTGCTGGCGGGCGCGCGGCTGGTGATGGCGCGGCCCGGTGGACACCGGGAGCCCGCGTACCTGACGGACACCATCGCGCACGAGCGCATCACCACGTTGCACTTCGTGCCGTCCATGCTCCGGCCGTTCCTGGAGGAGCCGGAGCTGGCGGTGTCCTGCGCCAGCCTGCGACGGGTGTTCTGCAGTGGCGAGGCCCTGCCCCCCGAGCTGCGAGACCGCTTCTTCTCGTGCCTGCCCGCCGAGCTTCACAACCTCTACGGCCCGACGGAGGCCGCGGTGGACGTGACGGCGTGGGCCTGCTCGCGCGAGGACCGTGGGCCCGTCGTTCCCATCGGGCGTCCCATCGCCAACGCGCGGATGTACGTGCTGGATGCGCGGCTGCGTCCCGTGCCGACGGGCGTTCCGGGTGAGCTGTACATCGGGGGGGCACCGCTGGCGCGTGGCTACTGGCAGCGGCCGGAGCTGACCGCGGAGCGCTTCCTCCCGGACGCCTTCGCGGCGCAGCCGGGGGCGCGGATGTACCGGACGGGCGATCAGGCCCGCTTCCTGGCGAATGGCGCCATCGAATACCTGGGCCGCCTCGATGACCAGGTGAAGGTGCGAGGCTTCCGCATCGAGCTGGGTGAGATTGAAGCCGTGCTGTCCCTGCACCCCGGCGTGCGTGCGGCGGCGGTGGCGATTCGAGAGGACGTCCCGGGAGACCGCCGGCTCGTGGCGTATGTGGTCGCGTCTTCTGAAGACGTGGCAACGGAGCTGCGGGCCTTCCTCGGTGAGCGACTGCCCGAGCACATGGTGCCGTCGGCCTTCGTCACGTTGGACGCGCTCCCGCTGTCGCCCAGCGGGAAGCTCGACCGCCGTAGCCTCCCCGCGCCGGCGCAGGCCATGCAGGGGAGCTGCGCGGCCTACGTCGAGCCCCGTAATGCGCTGGAGCTTCAGCTCGCGCGCCTCTGGGCGGGCGTCTTGGGCGTCGAGCGGGTGGGCGCCGAGGACCGCTTCTTCGAGCTGGGCGGCGACTCCATCCTCGCGCTTCAGGTGATTGCGCGGGCACGGCAGGTGGGCATCCACCTCACGGCGCGGCAGCTCTTCCAGCATCCGACGGTGGCGGGGCTGGCCCAGGTGGCGACGAGCCGTCGTCGCCTGGGGGACCAGGGCCCCGTCGTCGGGCCCGTGCCGCTGACGCCCATCCAGCGCTGGTTCGTCGAGCGCGATCTCCCCGAGGCGCATCACTTCAACCAGGCGCTGATGTTGGAGCCCCGTGAGCGCCTGGAGCCGGAGGTGCTGGCTCGTGCACTGCGGGCCCTCGTGGACCATCACGATGCGCTCCGGCTGCGGCTGTCGCGGAGCGAGACGGGGTGGGCGCAGTCGTGCGCGGAGCCAGGGCGCGATGTGCCACTGCGGCTCGTGGACCTGTCCGGAGTGGAGGTCTCCGCGCAGGCAGAGGCGATGGAGCGCACCGCCACGGAGGAGCAGGCGGGGGTGGACCTGCGCGCGGGGGGCCTCCTTCGCGCGGTGTTGTTCGACCGGGGGCCGGACCGGACAGGGCGGCTGCTGCTGGTCATCCACCACCTCGCGGTGGACGGCGTCTCCTGGCGCGTGCTGTTGGAGGACCTGGAGACCGCGCTTCGGCAGCTTGCCCGCGGTGAGCCCGTGGCGCTCCCCGCGAAGACGACGTCGTTCCAGGCCTGGGCACAACGGCTGGAGGCGCATGCGGCCTCGGACGTGCTCGCGGAGGAGAGGGCTTACTGGCGGGACGTGCTGAGCGCGAGTGTGGCTGCCCTTCCTCGGGACGTGCTGGGTGGGGTGAACTCGCAGGGCTCGGAGCGCGTCGTCACGGTGGCGCTGGATGCCGACGTGACGCACTCGCTGCTTCGTGCATCGGCGGTCGGGCCCCAGCCGGGCTTCGAGGACGTGCTCCTCTCCGGTGTTGCGAGCGCGCTGGCCCACTGGAGTGGCGAGCGCCGGCTGCGCATCGACCTGGAGGCCCACGGGCGCGACGAGCTGTTCGACGACGTGGACCTCTCACGCACGGTGGGGTGGTTCACCGCGTTGTTCCCCGTGCGTCTGGAGCTGCCAGAGGGGATGGCGCCCGCCTCCGTGCTCGCGTCGGTGCGTGCGGCACGGGAGCACCGGAAGGGCAGGGGCCTTGGATATGGCCTGCTGCGCGACCTCCATTCCGAGGCCGGTGCTTCGTCCGAGGTCCTCTTCAATTACCTGGGGCAGCTCGACTCGGGGGCGCGGGGCTCGGCGCTGTTCACGCTGGCGCCGGAACCCACGGGCGCATCGCAGGGGACGCAGGGGCTCCGGAGCCATGTGTTGGAGGTGGTGGCTCGCGTCGTTGGCGGGCGCCTGGAGTTCGCCTGGCACTACAGCGAGGCGCTGCACACGCGCGAGCGTATCGAAGCCCTGGCGCGTCGCTGCGTCGAGACGCTGGTGGAGCTCGCGGGCGCAACGGAGGAGCGTCATCCGATCTCACCCCTCCAGCATGGACTGTTGTTCCAGGTGCTGCTGGAGCCCGGCACCGACGCGTACTTCGATCAGCGAAGCTGGACGCTCGCCGGTCCGCTGAATTCCGGGGCGCTCCGGCGAGCATGGGAGGCGGTGTCCGAGCGGCATGGCTCACTGCGCACGTCGTTCCTCTGGGAAGGGTTGGAGGAGCCTGTCCAGGTGGTCCATGCGCGGGCGACCCCCGCGTGGAGCGAGTTCGATTGGCGCGGGAGCTCGTCGGACGAACAGCGCGAGTCCCTGGCCGCGTTCCTGCGTGAGGACAGGGCGCAGGGCTTTGTCCTGTCGAAGGCGCCGCTGCTGCGGTTGGCGCTGATTCGGCTGGAGGACCAGGCCTGGCGGTTCGTCTGGAGCTTCCACCACCTGCTGCTTGACGGGTGGAGCCTGGCGCGGGTCCTTGGCGAGGTGCTCGAGGCCTACGCGGCGATTTCAGCGGGGGACGTCTGGCAACCGCCCGCCGCGATGGATTTCCGCACCTACGTCGACTGGCTGGACCGCCGCCGGCCCGAGCAGGACGAGGCCTTCTGGCGGGAGCAGCTCACGGGCATCGAAGCGCCGACGCCATTGCCCGCGGAGGGAGGCTCCACTGCGCGTAGCGACCCAGGAGAGCACGCGCTGGAATTGGGCGAGCCCGACACCGCTGCGCTCCAGGAGTTCGCACGCCGCCACGGCCTGACAACGAGCACCCTGGTCCACGGCGCGTGGGCGTTGCTGTTGTCCCGCTACGGGGGCGGGCAGGACGTCATGTTCGGGACGACGCTCGCGGGCCGTCCGCCGGAGCTGCCGGGCATCGAGGAAGCCGTCGGGCTGTTCATCCACTCGCTCCCTGTTCGCGCCCGTATCCAGCACGGCGCCGGGGTGCTGCCCTGGCTGCGCGAGCTTCAGTCGTTGCTGGTGGAGCTGGGGCAACGGGAGCACGTCCCGCTCACCCGGCTTCAAGGGTGGAGCGACATCCCCCGAGGCACGCCGCTCTTCGAGAGCCTCCTCGTGTTCGAGAACTATCCGGTGGATGCGGCGCTCGCGCGCGGCGCGGCCGGGTTGGAGCTGCGGGACTTCACGGCCTTCGAGCGCACGCACTATCCGCTGACCGCGGTGGTGGTGCCGGGGCGCTCCTTGCGGCTGAAGCTGCTGTACCGGCAGGAGCGCATCGCGAAGGCCGCCGCCGAGCAGTTGCTGACGCACTGGCGCGGCCTGCTTCATGCGCTGTGGCGGCGTCCTGAGCAGCGGCTGGGCGACGTGTCCCTGCTGTCGGAGGCCGAGCGGCGCCGCGTGCTGGTGGAGTGGAACGCCACCGCGACCGCGTACCCCCGCGAAGCCACGGTGCATTCGCTGTTCGAGTCTCAGGCCGCGCGGACGCCAGCCGCCGTGGCGGTGCGGTATGGCGGCACGACGCTGACGTACGCCGAGCTGAACGCGCAGGCGAACCAGGTGGCGCACCGGCTGGGGGTGTTGGGAGTCCGGAGAGGGGCGCACGTGGGCCTCTGCGTGGAGCGCTCCGCCGAGCTCGTTGTCGGGATGCTGGGCATCCTCAAGTCAGGGGCGGCCTATGTGCCCCTGGACCCGGCTTACCCGCGCGAGCGGCTCGCAGGGATGCTCGCGGATGCGGGGGCGCTGGTCCTGCTGACGCAGGAGCGGCTGCGGGGCGCGGTGCCTTCAGGGGGCGTGCGGGTCCTCACGGTGGAGGAGGTCTCGGCGCAAGGGGACGTCGTTGAAACGGCGGCGCCTGGCTCCGACGTCAGCGCGGCGGATGCCGCCTACGTCATCTACACCTCGGGCTCCACGGGAACTCCCAAGGGCGTCTGCGTCTCGCATCAGTCCGTGGTCCGGCTGGTGGTGGAGACGGACTTCATCCGCGTGGTGCCCGAGGACCGCGTGGCGCAGGCGTCCAACGCCTCGTTCGACGCGGCGACGTTCGAAGTCTGGGGTGCGCTCCTCAACGGTGCCCGAGTGGTTGGCGTGGACCGGGAGACGGCGCTCTCTCCGCGTGCCTTCGCGGCCTGGCTGAGGGAGGAGGGCATTCGTGTCCTCTTCCTCACCACGGCCTGGTTCAACCAGGTGGCCGCGGAGGTGCCGGACGCCTTCCGAGGGTTGCGACAACTGCACTTCGGAGGCGAGGCCGTGGACCCGAGGCCCGTCCGCCGGGTCCTTCGTGAGGGTGCGCCCGAGCGGCTGCTGCACGTCTATGGCCCCACGGAGAACACCACCTTCTCCACGTGGCACCTCGTCACGGACGTGCCCGAGGGCGCCGTGTCGATTCCCATCGGAAAGCCGCTGGCGAACACGGTTCAGTACGTGCTCGACGAGGCCATGGCGCCGGTGCCGCCAGGGGGCGTGGGGGAGCTGTGGCTCGGTGGCGACGGACTCGCGTGGGGCTATCTGGGACGGCCCGCGCTGACGGCGGAGCGCTTCGTCCCAAACCCGTTCAGCGAGCGTCCCGGGACGCGGCTCTACCGGACGGGGGACCGGGTCCGCTTGTTGGCGGATGGCGCGGTGACGTTCGAGGGCCGCGTGGACACGCAGGTGAAGGTGCGTGGCTTCCGCGTGGAGCCGGGCGAGGTCGAGGCCGCGCTGCTGCGCCACCCGGACGTCCGGCAAGCCGTAGTGCTGGCGCGAGAGGATGAAGCAGGGGGATCGCGGCGCCTGGTGGCCTACGTCGTTCCGGCCGCCGCGACGCCCACGCCTCCGCTCCTGCGGACCTTCCTCTCCGAGCACTTGCCGGCGTACATGGTGCCTGCCGTCTTCATGGTGCTGGATCGCCTGCCGCTGACGCCCAACGGCAAGGTGGACCGGCGCGCGCTGCCCGCGCCCACCGTCGACTCGGAGGCCATCGCGCCGAGAGGCCCCGAGGAGGAGTTGCTCGCGCGGCTCTTTGGCGAGCTGCTCGGCGTCTCCCGTGTGGGATCCTCCGACAGCTTCTTTGATTTGGGAGGCCACTCCCTGCTGGCCACGCGGGTCGTCACGCGGATTCACGCGACCTTTGGCGTCGCCTTGTCGCTGCGGGACCTCTTCGACGGCCCGACCGTGGCGAGGCTGGCCGAGCGCATCCGCGAAGCCCGTCAGTCACCCGGCTCTGCGCGCCCACCGCCCATCGTCCCCGTGTCCCGGGACAACCCCCTGCCGCTGTCGGCGATGCAGGAGCGACTGTGGCTGCTGGAGCAGCTCCAGCCGGGCACGGCCCTCTACAACGTCCCCTGGGCCGCACGGCTCACTGGGCCGCTGGACGTGCCTGCCCTGGAGCGGGCACTGGCGGGGCTGTTCCTGCGTCACGAAGCCCTGAGGACCACCTTCTCCAGCGACGCGGGAGCGCCCTTCCAGGTCATCCATCCGAGCGCCAACGTGGCGCTCCCCGTGGTCGACCTTGGGGGGCTTCCGGAGGCGGAACGGGAAGCGCAGGCCGTGAACGTCGCGTCGGAAGAGGCTCGCCGCCCGTTCGACCTGGTGAATGGGCCGCTGTGCCGGGCCTTGCTGATCCGCACGGCCGCTGATGAGCACCTGCTGGTCCTCACGCTGCACCACATCGTCTCGGACGGGTGGTCTCTGGGCGTGGCCGTGCGGGAGCTGTCGGCGCTCTACGACGCGGAGCTGCGGGGCCGACCTTGTTCGCTGCCAGCGACCACGATTCAGCCAGCGGACCATGCGGTGTGGCAGCGCCAGTGGCTCCAGGGGGAGGCGCTCTCCGCGCAGGTCGGCTACTGGAGGAGGCAGCTCGCCGGAGCGCCGCCCGTCCTGGAGCTTCCCAAGGACTTCCCCCGGCCGAGCTTGCAGCGCTTCCGGGGTGACACGCTGGCGGTGCGCTTCCCCGCCGAGCTGTCGGAGGCGTTCCGCGGGCTCTGCATCCGCGAAGGCGTCACGCCCTTCATGGGCCTGCTGGCGGCGTTCCAGCTCCTGCTGTCGCGGGTGTCGGGCCAGGAGGACGTGTGCGTGGGCTCGCCCATCGCGGGTCGGCAGCAGCCCGGGCTGGAGAACCTGATTGGCTTCTTCGTCAACACGCTGGTGCTCCGCGCGCACCTGCCGCGCTCGCGCTCCTTCCGTGAGCTCCTGCGCCAGGTGTGGGAGACGACGCTGGACGCTTACGCCCACCAGGACGTGCCGTTCGAGAAGCTGGTGGAGGCGCTGCAACCGCCTCGGAGCCTGAGCCACGCGCCCCTGGTGCAGGTGGTGCTCGCGCTCCATGAAGCCACGCGCCAGGACGCGGCGCCGGAGGGGCTGGCCCTGCGCCCCGTGGAGCTGGGCTCGGGGACGGCGAAGTTCGACCTCACGTTGTCCCTGACGGACGCACCGGAGGGGTTCACCGGAGCCCTGGAGTACGACGCGGACCTCTTCACGCGGGAGACGGCTACGCGGCTGATGAAGGGGCTCCGGGTGTTGCTGGAGAGCGCGGTGGCGGACGTCGGCCAGCGCCTGGGCGAGCTGCCGATGATGGACCCGGCGGAGCGTCAGCGCCTGCTCGTGGCGTGGAACGACACCGCGGTGGAGTACCCACGAGAGGCGTGCCTCGCGGAGCTCTTCGAGGCCCAGGCGGCCCGCTCGCCGGACGCGGTCGCGGTGGTGTGCGAGGAGGCTCGGCTCACCTACGCGGAGCTGGACCGGCGGGCGAACCAGCTCGCGTCGTACCTGCGCAAGCGTGGCGTGGGGCCAGGGACTCCGGTGGGCCTGTGCGTCCCACGTTCGCTCGACCTGGTGGTGGGGATGCTCGGAATCCTCAAGGCCGGTGGCGCCTACGTGCCGTTGGACCCCACGTACCCCCGCGAGCGCCTGGCCTTCATGGTGGAGGACACGCGCCTTGCCGTGGTGCTGGCGCAGCAGTCGGTGGCGGCCTTGCTGCCTTCGGGGTGCGCGGACGTGGTGCTCCTGGACTCCGCCTGGGATGAGGTGGCGCGTGAGCCCGAGTCCTCGCCTCGCGTGACGGTGCCGGCGGAGTCGCTGGCGTATGTCATGTACACGTCGGGCTCCACGGGGCGGCCCAAGGGCGTCTGCGTGCCGCAGCGCGCGGTGGCCCGGCTGGTGCTGGGCTCCCGCTTCGCGCGTTGGGGCGCGGATGAAGTCTTCCTCCAACTGGCGCCCATCTGCTTCGACGCCGCCACCTTCGAGCTGTGGGGCGCGCTGCTGCACGGCGCGAAGCTGGTCCTCTTCCCACCGCGGCCGCCCACGGTGGACACGCTGAAGGACGTCCTGGCGCGGCACGGTGTCACCACGTTGTGGCTCACGGCCGCGCTCTTCGAGGCGCTCTCCGCCGCGAGGCCGGATGCGCTGGATGGCGTGCGGCAGCTCCTGGTGGGTGGTGACGTGCTCCCGCCGGCCGCGGTGCGGGAGCGGATCGGACGTGGAGGCCTCCTGGTCAACGGGTATGGGCCCACAGAGGGCACCACCTTCACCTGCTGCCATGTGATGGAGGGGGCCGTCGCGCCGGGGGCCATTCCCATTGGCCGTCCCATCGCCAACACGCGGGTGTACGTGGTGGACGCGGAGCTGCGCCCCGTTCCCGTGGGCGTGCCGGGTGAGCTGCTCATCGGCGGTGATGGCCTGGCCTGGGGCTACCAGGGCCGGCCGGAGCTGACGGCGGAGCGCTTCGTGCCGGACCCCTTCGGCTCGGCGGCGGGCGGGCGGCTGTACCGCACGGGCGACAGCGTGCGCCACCGCGAGGACGGCGCGCTGGAGTTCCTCGAGCGGCTGGACGGACAGGTGAAGGTGCGTGGCTACCGGGTGGAGCCGGGCGAGGTGGAGGAGGCGCTGCGCCTGCACCCGTCGGTGGCCGAGGCGGTGGTGGTGGCGCGGCCCGACCCCGCTGGAGGCAAGCGACTGGTGGCCTACGCGGTGCCTCGGGCAGGGGAGACGCTGGAGCCCCGCGGCCTTCGCGACTTCCTGGCGGAGTCGCTGCCCGAGTTCATGGTGCCCTCCGCGCTGGTCCCGCTGACAGCGCTGCCGCTCACGCCCGTGGGCAAGCTGGACCGGCGCGCGCTGCCGGAGCCGGAGGTGTCGCGCCCGGCCGGGAGCGCCTTCGTGGAGCCCACCACCGCGCTGGAGCGGCAGGTGGCGGCGCTCTGGGCGAAGGTGCTCGGCGTGGAGCGGGTCGGCGTGGAGGACCACTTCTTCGCGGACCTGGGCGGCAGCTCCATGTCCGTGGTCAAGGCGTGCGCGTTGCTGCGCGACGAGCTGAAGCGCGACGTCCCGGCGACGCGCTTCTTTGAGCATCCCACGGTCCGCGCGTTCGTCATGTCCCTGGAGCGGGACGGCGAGCCGGCGGCAGACACCCAGGACAACGAGGCCCACGAGGATCGCGCCCAGCAGCGGCGTCAGGCGATCCGTCGACAGGGCCGGCGAGGGAATCACGGCAATGGCTGAGCTTGATGACATGCAGGGCGAGGACTCCAGCAGCGACATCGCGGTCATCGGCATGGCGGGGCGCTTCCCGGGCGCTCGCAGCCTGGGTGACTTCTGGAACAACGTCCGCGGTGGCGTGGAGTCCATCTCGTTCTTCTCCGAGGCCGAGCTGGAGCGCTCACCGCTCATCCCCGAGGACCTGTGGAAGCACCCGCGCTTCATCCGCGCGGGAGGCATCCTCGAAGGCGCGGACGGCTTCGACCACGGCTTCTTCGACATCCCGCTGCGCGAGGCGCAGTGGATGGACCCGCAGCAGCGCGTGTTCCTCCAGTGCGCCTGGGCGGCGCTCGAGGACGCGGCGTATGACCCCTCGCGCTACAAGGGCCGCATCTCGCTCTACGCGGGCGCCGGTTCGTCCGGCCACCTGCTGAACCTGCTGAGCGAGGCCCGGAAGGACGCGGGCGCGGGCCTGGAGCTGGCCACCGCGGGCCCGGAGAGCCTGGCGATGAAGGCGTCGTTCAAGCTCCAGATCCGGGGCGAGAGCGTCGCCGTCTACACCGCGTGCTCCACCGGCCTGGTCGCCATCCACATGGCCTGCCAGAGCCTGCTGACGCGGCAGTCGGACCTCGCGCTCGCGGGCGCGGTGCGCATCGCCAGTCCGCAGCGCACGGGCTACCTGCACCAGGACGGGCTCATCTTCTCGCCGGACGGCCACTGCCGCGCCTTTGACCACCGCGCGGGTGGCACCGTGGCGGGCAACGGCGCGGGTGTAGTGGTGCTCAAGCTGCTGTCGGATGCGCTGCGGGACGGTGACCACATCCACGGGGTCATCAAGGGCTCGGCCGTCAACAACGACGGGCAGCAGAAGGTCGGCTACACGGCACCGAGCATCGAGGGCCAGACGGAGGTCGTCGCGGACGCGCTGGCCTATGCGGGCCTGGGCGGTGACGACATCAGCTACGTGGAGGCCCACGGCACGGGCACATCGCTGGGTGACCCCATCGAAATCGCCGCGCTGACGCGAGCGTTCCGGAAGACGACGGAGCGCTCGGGGTTCTGCGCCATCGGCTCGCTCAAGACGAACCTGGGGCACCTGGACGCGGCGGCCGGCGTGGCGGGGTTCATCAAGGTGGTGCTGTCGCTTCAGCACGGCGAGCTGCCGCCGAGCCTGCACTTCGAGCGCGCCAACCCGGAGATTGACTTCGAGCGCAGCCCGTTCTTCGTCAACACCGCGCTCAAGCCGTGGCCGCGGGAGAAGGGGCCGCGCCGTGCGGGTGTGAGCTCCTTTGGCATCGGAGGGACGAACGCGCACGTCGTGCTGGAAGAGGCGCCTCCAGCGGAGGAGAAGGCGCGCGGCCACCGTCCGTTGCACGTCGTGACGTTGTCTGCTCGGACGCCCTCCGCCTTGGAGGTGATGTCGCGCGAGCTGGCGGCGCACGTGGCGTCCGCGCCGGGGCTGGCGCTGGAAGACGTGGCCTTTACCCGGAACGTGGGCCGCCGCTCCTTCGAGCATCGCCGCGCGGTGGTGGCGGCGGATGGCGCCGAGCTGGCGGAGCGGCTGCGCAAGCCCGCGGCGGTGGAGGCGGGGCGGAACCGCCGCGTGGCCTTCCTGTTCCCGGGGCAGGGGGCGCAGGCGGTGGGCATGGGCCGCGAGCTGCACGCGGTGGAGCCGGGCTTCCGGAAGGACGTGGACGCGGCGCTGGCGCGGCTGGAGCCCTCGCTGGCCGCCGAGGTGCGCGCGCTCCTGTTGCCCGCGCAGGGACACGAGGCCGTCGCGGCCCAGAAGCTGGCGGACCCGCGCGTTGCGCTGCCCGCGCTCTTCATCGTCGAGCACGCGCTGGCCAGGCTCTGGAGGTCTTGGGGCGTCCGGCCGCACGCGGTGCTGGGCCACAGCTTTGGTGAGTACGCCGCGGCCTGCGTGGCGGGTGTGTTGTCGCCGGAGGACGGCCTGAGGCTCGCGGTGGTGCGTGGCGCGCTCATGGCGCGGATGCCCGCTGGCGCGATGCTCGCGGTGGGGTTGGAGGAGGCGGAAGTCCTGCCGTTGCTCGGCGAGGGGCTCGCGTTGGCGGCCGTCAACGGCGAGGGCCGGTGCGTCGTCTCCGGTCCGGTGGAGGCCATTGACGCGTTGCAGGCCACGCTGTCGAGCCGTGGCGTGGGCGTGGTGCGGCTGCCGTCGGCCCACGCCTTCCACTCCAGCGCCGTGGAGCCGCTGATGGTGGACCTTGCGCGGGCGGTGTCCTCGCTGCGCCTCAAGGCGCCGGAGCTGCCGTATGTGTCCAGCCTCACGGGCACGTGGATTCGCCCGGAAGAGGCCACCGACCCCACGTACTGGGCCCGGCAGATGCGGCAGCCGGTGCGCTTCGCCGCGGGCCTGGAGGCGCTCCTCGGGGATGGGTGCAGTGTCCTGCTGGAGGTGGGGCCGGGGACGGACCTGACGTCGTTGAGCCGGGCGCGGGCGCGCAAGGAGCGGCAATGGGTCGTGGCGCCTTCGCTGCGCCGCCGTCCGACGGAGAGCGATGCCCGTGGGCTGTTGCAGACCCTGGGCGACCTCTGGGCGGCTGGTGTGGACGTCGCCTGGGAGAAGTTCCATGGCGCGGAGCCGCGCCGCCGCGTGTCGTTGCCCACGTATCCGTTCGAGGAGAAGTCCTGCCGGCTGGAGTCGTCGGGTGCGCCGCTCGTGTTGCCCACGGCCTCCGCGCCGGTGGCGGGGGCCTCGCTGGCCGGCACGGGCCCCGTGCTTCCCTCCGCCACGACGGCTCCCGCCTCGGTGGGGGAGATCCAGCAGCGCGTCATGGACATCTGGCGCGAGCGGCTGGGCGCGGTGGAGGTCGGCCCGGATGACGACTTCCTGGAGCTGGGTGGCAACTCGCTGATGGCGGCGCAGATGCTCACCCGGCTGCGCGAGACGTTCTCCGTACAGCTCCCGCTGAGCGCGCTGTTCGAGGCCCCCACCGTGGCGGGCATCTCCGCGCGCATCGAGGCGATGCTCCAGGCGGCGGGCCCGCTGGAGGGCAGGGCGGCCTCCGAGGTGATGTTCCGCATCGATCGCGCGGGTGAGCTGCCGCTCTCCGTGGTGCAGGAGCGCGTCTGGCGGATGGAGCAGCTCGACCCGGGCAACCCGTCCCTCAACATGCCCCTGGCGGTGCGCATCTCAGGCGCGCTGGACGCTCCGGTCCTGGAGCGGAGCGTCAACGAGGTCATCCGCCGACATGAGATGCTCCGCGCGACGTACCGCGTGGAGGACGGGCGTGTGCGCCAGCGGTTCTCCGCCGAGGTCCGCATCCAGGTGCCCGTGGTGGACCTGCGCTCTCACGGGGGTGACCGGGAGGCGGAGGCGCTGCGGTTGGCACTGGATGAGGCGGTGCGGCCGTTCTCCCTGGAGCAGGGGCCCATCGTCCGCGCCAGCCTGCTGCGGCTGGCCGAGGCCGAGCACCTGATGCTGCTCACGGTGCATCACATCGCCTCGGACACGCTGTCCATGGTGGCCTTCTTCCGTGAGGCCGCGGCGAACTATCAGGCGTTCCTCGCGGGGCAGCCCGCTCCGCTGCCGGAGCTGGCGGTGCAGTACGTGGACGCGGCGGCCTGGGAGCGCCGCTCGCTGGCGGGTGGCGCGCTGGCGACGCAGGAGGCGTACTGGCGCGACGTGCTGGCGGACCTGCCCCCGTCATTGGAGCTGGCCTCGGACCGGCCACGTGGGCCTGACCTGCGGCTGCGCGGTGCCCGCTTCCCCGTCGCCTTCTCGCGTGAGCTCAGCGCGGCGCTGATGGGCTTCAGCCAGCGCGAGGGTGTGACGCCCTTCATGACGCTGCTGGCGGCCCTGGCGTCGGTGCTCGCCCGGTACTCGGGGCGCGAGGACATCGTGGTGGGGACGCCGGTGGGCAACCGCGCCCGTGGCGAGCTGGAGCCCCTCATCGGCTTCGTGGCCCACGCGATGGCCCTGCGCACGGACCTGTCGGGCGACCCGTCGTTCCGCGAGCTGGTGGCGCGTGCCCGTGAGACGACGGTCGGCGCGTCCAGCCATCAGGACGTTCCCTTCGAGCACCTGCTGCCGCTGGTGGCCGCTGGAAGAGACCCGGCGCGCTCGCGGCTGTGCGACGCGGCGCTGGTGCTGCACGCACACGTCACCACCGCGCCGCCGTCCGTGGCGGGCCTGGGCATGCAGTTGGTGGAGGTGCCGGGAACGCCCGCGCAGTTCGGTGCCACGCTCGGTGAGCTGACGCTGCTGCTGAATGAGAGCGAGAGCGGCGGCTTCCACGGCTTCATCGAGTACGCCACCGACCTCTACGACGAGCCGCGCATCGCGCGCCTGTCGGCCCACCTCCAGACGTTGCTGGGGGCGGCGCTCGCGAACCCAGCGCTTCGCGTGTCACGGATGCCGCTGGCGGCCCCGGAGGAACGGAGCGCTGTCGCGCGGGTGTCTGCCTCCTCGGAGCAGCAGCTCCAGGCCGAGGGAGCCGCGGCTCCCAGCATGCCGCCCTCCGGTCCGTCGTCGAGCCTTGGGCCTCGGGACCTCGAGGATGCGGCTGTGCTGGCCCGGTTCGCCTCGTGGGTGGAGCGGACACCGGACGCGGTGGCCCTCGGCATGGGCGACCGTCGCCTGTCGTGGCGGGAGTTGTCGGCGAGGGCCCGGGGGCTTGCATCCCGGTTGAAGCAGGAGGGCGTGGGCAGTGACGTGCCGGTGGCGGTGCGCATCACGCCGTCGGTGGAGTCGGTCATCGCGCTCTGGGGCGTGCTGGAGGCGGGGGGCGCGTGCCTTCCCGTGACGGCGGGTGAGGTCGCGGAGCTGGCGTCCCTGCTGCCCGCGCGAGGACCTCGGTTGTTGCTGGTGTCCCGGACGGAGGACGCGCCGGCGTTGCCGAAGGGATTCCGCGCCCTCGCGGTGGAATCGGTCGGTTCGAGCGCGGAGGCGATGGCGCCCGTGCCCGCGGAGCGGCTGGCCTTCATCGTTCCCGCGCCCGCGGCCCTGGGCGGCCACGGCCGGGTCATGCTGAGTCACCGCAACGTGGCGCACGTGCTGGCCTCACTGGATGCCCGGACGGGCGCGGGTGAAGGGGACGTGTGGTTGGCGGCAGGTGGTCCTTCGGCCGACCCGTCGGGGCTGGACCTGCTGTGGGCGCTGGCGCGCGGGATGCGCGTCGTCCTTCCGCCCGAGCGGCTCGCCGCGCGCTTCGCTGTCCTGGGCCGCGAGCCGGACACTCGGCGGCCCCTCGACTTCAGCCTGTCGTACTTCGCCAATGATGAGGACTCGCTGGGCGAGGAGAAGTACGAGCTGCTCCTCGAAGGCGCGAAGTTCGCGGACGCGCACGGGTTCTCAGCCGTCTGGACGCCGGAGCGGCGCTTCCACTCCTTCGGTGGCTTGTATCCGCAGCCTTCGGTGGTGGGCGGCGCGCTGGCGATGCTCACGCGGCGCGTGCAGATCCGCGCGGGCAGCGTGGTGTTGCCGCTCCATGACCCCATCGAAGTCGCCGAGCAGTGGTCCGTGGTGGACAACCTGTCCCGTGGACGTGTGGGGCTCTCCTTCGCCACGGGGTGGCACGCGAACGACTTCTCGCTCTCGCCGGGGACCTTCGACCGGCGGCGCGAGGTGCTCATCGAGCGGCTGGAGGAAGTACGGCGGCTGTGGCGCGGCGGCACGGTGCTGCGGCGCAACGGCGCGGGCAATGAGGTTGAGCTGGCGCTGCGGCCCAAGCCGAAGCAGGCGGAGCTGCCGGTCTGGCTGACGTCCACCGGCAACCCGGAGACGTTCCGGAAGGCCGGTGAGGTTGGGGCGGGCATCCTCACCAACGTGCTCGGACTGGGCTCCAGCCTGGACGAGCTGGCGACGAAGGTGGCGCTGTACCGTGAGACGTACCGCAAGGCGGGACATGGCCCGGGGAAGGGGCACGTCACGCTGATGCTCCACACCTTCCTTGGTCAGGACCTGGACGAGGTGCGCGAGGCCGTGCGCGAGCCGCTGCTGCGGTACTTCCGCAGCTCGGTGGACGTGTTCGCCAACCTGGTGGCCAGCCAGGGCCTTCAGGTGGACGTGCGCGGCCTCACGCCGGAGGACGTGGAGGTGATGCTCGCCCAGGGGGTGGAGCACTACATCAAGGAAGGTGGCCTCTTCGGCTCGGTGGAGGACTGCGTGCGCGTCGTGGAGCGCGTGCGCTCCCTGGACGTGGACGAGATTGCCTGCCTCGTCGACTTCGGCGTGGAGCTGGAGCCGATGATGTCCAGCCTCCGCCTGCTGGACGTGGTGCGTCAGCGCAGCCAGGTGCAGCCCCTGCCCGCGGAGGCGGCGCTGGCCGAAGGCGATGCTGGCTTCGGCGCGCTGCTGACGCTGGTGCGAGACGAGGGCGTCACCACGCTGCGCTGCGCGCCGTCGCAGGCGCGTGCCCTGGCGGAGCTGCCCGGTGCCGAGGCCGCGCTGGGGAGCGTTCGCCTCTGGGTGCTTGGGGGCGAATCGCAGGACGTCACCACGTCCGCGCGGCGAGTGGCGGTGGAGTCCTCCCTGGTGGGCGCGGCGTGGCCGTCTCCCGCTTCGGCGCCTGTGTCCGTGCGGGATGCCTCCGGCGAGCCGGCGCCGGTCGGCGTGGTGGGCGAGCTGGCCCTGGGCGGCGCGGCGGTTCCGCTGGGCTTCTGGAATGATCCAGAGGCCACGCGGGCGCGCTTCATCTCCGTTCCGGGCGCGGATGGGCGCTTCTTCGTGACGGGCCAGCGCGCCCGTTTCCGCGACGCTGGAGACGTGGAGTGCGTGGCCCCCGCGCGTGCGACGAAGGCGCGGCGTCCCGGCGCGCAGCCAGCGCGCGGCGCCGTGGGCACCCGGACCGCCACGCAGCAGACGGTGGGCACGGAGGTCGCCTCGGCGACGGCCACGCCCGTGGTGCGCGCGGGGCGGGACAAGCCGCTGCCGCTGTCCTTCCCGCAGCAGCGCATCTGGTACCTCCACCAGTTGGACCCGGCGGGCATCGCGTACAACAACACCGTCACGTTGCGTCTGGATGGCGCGGTGGACGAAGGGCTCCTGGAGGCCGCGCTGAACGCGCTGGTCCGCCGGCATGAAGTCCTGCGCACGACCTTCGCGCTCGAAGACGGCGGTGCGTACCAGGTGATTGCCGACGCCATGCCCCTGGTGCTGGAGCGCCTGGAGGCCCGAGGCGGCACGTTGGAGGCGCGGGAGGCGGACGCGCTGAAGCAGGCCCTGGCCGAGGCGCGCAAGCCCTTCGACCTGATGCATGGGCCGGTGATGAGAGCCGTGCTGATTCGCATCAGCGAGTCCGTGTCCGTGCTGCACCTCACGCTGCACCACATCGCCTCGGACGGATGGTCTGGGGGCGTGCTCTTCCGCGAGCTGGTGGCGGGCTACGAAGCGCTCGCGGCGGGCCGCCCGTCGCCGCTGCCGGAGCTCCCGATTCAGTACGCGGACTACGCCGTGTGGCAGCGCGGCTGGCTGGAGGGGCCGGGCATGGAGGCCCAGCTCGCGTACTGGAAGAAGCATCTCGCGGGCGCGCAGGTGCTGGAGCTGCCGACGGACCGTCCGCGGCCCGCGCGCTGGACGGGCCGGGGTGGCCGTCTCCAGGTCTCCGTGGACAAGCCGGTGATGGACGCGGTGTGGGCCGTGGGTCGTCGCGAGGGGGCTACTCCCTTCATGGTGCTGACGGCGGCGCTCCAGACGCTGCTGCACCGGTACTCCGGGCAGGACGACATCATCGTCGGCACGTCCGCGGCGGGCCGCAACCGTCCGGAGCTGGAAGGGCTCATCGGCTGCTTCCTGAACACGCTCGCCATCCGCGCCGACCTGTCGGGAGCCCCCACCTTCGTGGAGCTGCTGCGCCGGGTGAAGGTGGCGTCGATTGGCGCCTACGCCCACCAGGAGATTCCGTTCGAGCGGTTGGTGGACGAGCTGCGCGTGCCGAGAGACCCGAGCCGCATGCCGCTGGTCCAGGCGATGCTCACGTTCCACAACACGCCGCCCGTCGAGGTCCGCACGCCGGGGCTGGGCGTGAAGATGGTGGAGCTGGACATCGGCGCCACCAAGGTGGACCTGTCGCTGGAGCTGCGTGAGACGCCGCGGGGCCTCACCGGCGCCTTGGAGTACCCGGCGGACCTGTTCGACCAGTCCACGGTGGAGTTGCTGTGGGAGCGCTTCGTCCGGCTGCTCCAGGGCATCGCCGCGAATCCATCGCAGCGCGTGTCGGAGTTGCCGTTGCTGTCCGGCGCGGAGCGCCAGCGGATGCTGGTGGAGTGGAACGACACCCGCGAGCCCTTCGCGGCGGACGCGACGCTGCATGGCTTGTTCGAGGCGCAGGCCGCCCGGACGCCGGACGCGGTGGCGGTGGTGGCCGAGGGCCAGCAGCTCACCTATGCGCGGCTGGACGAACAGGCCAACCAGCTCGCGCACCACCTGCGCACGCTGGGCGTGGGGCCCGAGGTCCGCGTGGGGCTGTGCGCGGAGCGCTCCGTGGAGCTGGTGGTGGGGCTCCTGGGCGTGCTGAAGGCGGGCGGAGCGTTCGTCCCCTTGGACCCCGCGTATCCCACGGCTCGGTTGACGCACATGATGCGGGACGCCGGGCTGTCCGTGGTGGTGACGGTGGATGCCATCGCGGACGTGCTCCCCGCGGGCAGCGAGCTGCTCGTCGCGGTGGACGGCGACGAACGCCACATCGCGCGCAATCCGACGGCGCCACCTCGCGTGAATTCGTTGCCGGAGCAGCTGGCGTACGTCATCTACACGTCCGGGTCCACGGGCACTCCGAAGGGCGTGCTGGTGCCGCATCAGGGCCTCTGCAACACCCTGGGCACCATCATCCGGGCGCATGACGTGCGGCCAGGGCGGCGCGTGCTCCAGGCCGCGGCGCTCGGGTTCGATGCGTCCGTCCTGGAGGTGGTGTCCACGCTGGTGGCCGGGGCGGAGCTGCACCTGGCTCCGCGCGAGTCACTGCTGCCGGGGGCACCGCTGCGCGCGCTGCTGGAGGCGCGGGGCATCACCACGGTGACGCTCACGCCTTCGTCCCTGTCGCAGTTGGAGCCGGAGGGCCTTCCCTTGCTGGAGACGGTCATCTCCGCGGGGGAGGCCTGCTCGCCGGAGCTGGCGCGGCGCTGGAGGCCGGGACGGAGACTGCTCAACGGCTACGGGCCCACGGAGGCGTCCGTCTGCGCGACGCTCTCCACGGAGCTGGACGTGGAGCGACCGGACATCGGTCGGCCCATCGCGAACATGCGCGCGTACGTGCTGGATGGAGGGGGGCAGCCCGTGCCTCCGGGCGTGCCGGGCGAGCTGTACCTGGGCGGACCCGGCGTGGCGCGTGGCTACCTGGGACGGCCAGAGCTGACGGCGGAGCGCTTCGTCCCGGATGCCTTCTCGGGAGTGGCGGGGGCGCGGCTGTACCGCACGGGCGACCGGGTCCGCTTCTTCGCGGACGGGCGCCTGGAGTACCTGGGCCGCACTGACTTCCAGGTGAAGCTGCGCGGCTTCCGCATCGAGCTGGGAGAAGTGGAGGCGGTGCTGCGCCAGCACCCCGACGTGCGTGACGCGGTGGCCCTGGTGCGTGAGGACACGCCGGGTGCTCGGAGGCTGGTGGGGTACGTCGTGCAAGGCGCCGAGCTCGACTCGTCGGCGCTGCGCTCCTTCATGAAGGAGCGGCTGCCCGACCACCTGGTGCCCGCCGCCTTCGTCGCGCTGGACACGCTTCCGCTGTCACCCAGCGGAAAGGTGGACCGTGGGGCGTTGCCGGCTCCGGATGCCGCGCGGGGAGGCACCGGGAAGGTGTTCACCGAGCCGCGCACCGAGGCGGAGAAGGCGTTGGCCGCGCTCTGGGCGCAGGTCCTGGGCGTGGAGCGCGTGAGCCTGCACGACAACTTCTTCGAGCTGGGCGGCGACTCCATCCTGGGCATCCAGATTGTCTCCCGGGCCAAGGCCCTGGGGCTGGAGCTGGAGCCGGCCATGCTCTTCGAGCGGCAGACGCTGGTGGAGCTGGCCGCCGCCGCGGGGACGGCGAAGACAGGCACGGCGGAGCAGGGGCTGGTGGAGGGGCCCGTGCCGCTGACGCCCATGCAGCACATCTTCTTCGATGAGTGGGCGTTGCCGCAGCCGCACCACTACAACCTGGCCGCGGTGCTGGAGGTGCGCCGCCCGGTGGATGCCGCGCTGCTGGAGGAAGCGCTGCGGACGCTGGTGTCACACCATGACGCGCTCCGGCTGCGCTTCACGCGGGCGCCGGAGGGCTGGCGTCAGTCCATCGCCGGAGTTCCCGAGCGAGTGCCCGTGAGGCGCGTGGACCTGTCCTCCGTGCCGGAGGCGGAGCAGGGCGCCGCGTTGGAGTCCGTGGGCGGGGATGTCCAGCAGAGTCTGGACCTGGGCGAGGGCCTGCTGCTGCGCGCGGCCTTGTTCGAGCGGGGCGCGGGCCGGACGTCCCGGCTGCTGCTGGTGGTGCACCACCTCGCGGTGGATGGTGTATCGCTTCGTCCGCTGCTGGAGGACCTGGAGACGGCGTACTCGCAGTTGGAGCGCGGGGCGCCGGTGTCGCTGCCGCCGAAGACGACGTCCTTCAAGGCGTGGGCGGAGCGGCTGGTGGCGCATGCCCGGACGGACGAGGCTGCGCGCGAGCTGCCGCTCTGGACGGCCTCGCGGGACGTCCCCTCGCTCCCGGTGGACCTGCCAGGCGGCGATGACACGGTGGGCTCGGAAGCGCTGGTGACGGTGACGCTGGGCGCGGATGAAACGAAGGCGCTGGTGGGCGAAGTGCCCCTGGCGTACCGGGCGCGCGTGGACGAGGTGCTGCTCACAGCGGTGGCACGCGCGGTGTCCCGCTGGACGGGAAGTCGCGACGTGCGGCTGGAGCTGGAGGGGCATGGGCGCGAGGCCCTCTTCGGTGACGTGGACCTGTCTCGCACCGTGGGTTGGTTCACCAGCACCTCCCCGCTGGAGGTCGAGTTGCCGGAGACGGGCAGTCCAGGCGACGCGCTCCGGGCGCTGCGGGATGCGCGGCGGCGGTTGCCGGTGAATGGCATGGGCTACGGCTTGCTGCGCTACCTGCGCGAAGACACGGCCCAGGCGCTGCGCGCCACGCCGCGCGCGGAGGTGGGGTTCAACTACCTGGGACAGCTCGACGCGGCGGCCCGCGGTTCGGAGCGCTTCGCCCTCACGGAGGAGCCGAGCGGCGCGTGGCATGGCGCGGGAGGTCGCCGGCCGCACCGTCTTGAGGTGAATGCCGTGGTGAGCGAGGGCCGGCTGAAGGTGGCCTGGGCCTACAGCACGCGCGTCCATCGGCGGGCGACCATCGAAGCCGTCGCAGACGACTTCCTGGCGTCGCTGCGTGAGCTGATGGAGGGCCAAAGCACACCGGACGCGGCGCGGCGTTCGCCTGGGGACTTCCCGCTCGCGCGCCTGTCGCCCGCGTCCCTGGACCGCCTGCTGCGGCAGTTCCCGGACGTGGAGGACCTGTACCCGCTCACGTCGCTTCAGCAGGGCATGCTGTTCCATGTCGCGCTCGCACCCCAGGGCTCGGGGGTCTTCCACGAGCAGTTGGCGTGGACGTCACGCGGGAAGGTGGACGTCGCCGCGCTGCGCCGCGCGTGGGCGGTGGTCATCGCTCGCAATGCCGTCCTGCGAACGTCCTTCATCCATGAAGGACTCCCGGAGCCGCTCCAGGTCGTTCATGCCCAGGCGGACCTGCCCTGGACCGAGCACGATTTGCGAGGTGTTCCCACTGAAGAGCGGCGTGCCCGGCTGGAGGCGCTGGTCCGTGAGGACCGTGCTCGTGGCTTCAACCTGGCGCCCGCGCCGCTGGCCCGGATGGAGGTGGTCCGTCTGGCGGAGGAGGAGTACCGCTTCCTCTGGAGTCACCACCACCTGGTGATGGACGGGTGGGGCGTGGGCGTGATGCTGCAAGAGGTCTTCGCCTGCTACGCGGCGCTGACGCAGGGGCGCGACGTCTCCTTGCCTCGCCCCGCGGCCTGGCGCGACTACATGGTCTGGTTGCAGCGGCAGGACCTGTCCCGTGCCGAGGCGTTCTGGCGTGAGGAGCTCGCGGGCTTCACCACGCCAACGCCGCTGCCTGGCGGTCGGGCCGCCGCGCCCGGGGTGGAAGCCGCCGTCACAGGTGAGGAGATCCTGTGGCTGTCGCAAGAAGCCACGGCCGCGCTTCAGGCTTTCGCGCGGCGCAACGCGGTGACGCTCAACACGCTGACGCAGGGCGCGTGGGCGCTGCTCCTGGGACGCCATGCGGGCCAGGAGGACGTCGTCTTCGGGGCCACCGTCTCCGGGCGTCCCGTGGACCTGCCGGACGCCGAGTCCATGGTGGGCTTGTTCATCAACTCGCTGCCCATCCGCGTGGACCTGTCTTCCAGCGCGCGGGTGGTGCCGTGGCTGCAGAAGCTCCAGGCACGGCAACTGGAGATGCGGAAGTACGAGCACAGTCCGCTGGTCCAGGTGAAGGGCTGGAGCGACATGTCACGGGGCCTGCCGCTCTTCGAGAGCCTGCTCATCTTCGAGAACTACCCGCTCGACACCTCGCTGGGGCAGGGCGTGCCGGGGCTGGAGGTGGTGGACGTGGAGAGCCACGAGCAGGGCAACCACCCGCTCATTGCCTACGTGGTTCCCGGTGAGAAGCTGCGCTTGAGCCTGGCCTATGCGCCCGAGCTGCATGGCTCGGACGTGGTGGCCGAGCTGCTGGAGCACTGGCGCATGCTGCTGGAGGCACTGGCCTCTGGCGTGGAGCGGCTCGCCGACGTGACGTTGCCGGGGGACGCCGAGCGGCGTCAGGCCATGGCCAAGGCGCGGGTGGCCTCCGCGGAGTACGTCGCCCCCGCGACGCCGGAGGAGCTGGCGCTGGCGGGGATCTGGACGGAGCTGCTCGGCCAGCCGCGCATCGGCGCTCGGGACGACTTCTTCGCCCTGGGCGGACACCCCGAGATGGCCGCGCGGTTCGTGGCGCGCGTGCGTGAGGCGTTGGGCGTGGAGCTGCCGCTGACGGCGGTGTTCGAGTCACCCACGCTCGCCGGCATGGCGGAAATGGTGTCCCGGATGGCGGGCTCGATGAAGCGGCTCGCGGATGACGCCATCGCACCGGCGTCGAGGCCGCTGGACCCGGCCGCGTTGGACCAACTGTCGGACGAGGAACTGGACGCGCTGCTGGACGCGACCGAGGCGGAGAACTGAGCCATGGGAAATGAGATGGACAAGAAGCCCACGCTCACGCGCGAGGAGAAGCTCGCGCTGCTCGCGAAGCGGTTGGAGAAGAAGCCCCGGCCCGCGTTGCCGCTGACGTTCTCCCAGCAGCGGCTGTGGTTGCTGGAGCAGCGCTCACCCGGGCTGCCTGCCTACCACCTGCCGCGGGTCCTGGAGCTGTCCGGCCGCCTGGACGTGGCCGTGCTGGAGCGGAGCCTCCAGGATGTGGCGCGCCGCCACGAGTCGCTGCGCACGCACTTCGGCGAGGTCTCTGGCACACCGGTGCAGTTCGTTGACCCCCAGGCACGCCTGCCGTTCACGGTGGAGGGACTGGAAGACGTTCCGGAGGCGGCGCGTGACGCCGCCGTGCGGCAGCGCATCCAGCTTGAGCTGGAGACACCGTTCGACCTGTCCCGCGGCCCGCTGGCTCGCGGGGTGTTGCTGCGCGTGGCGCCGGAGCGCCACGTGCTCCTGGTGGTGGCGCACCACCTCAGCGCCGACCGTGTGTCCCTGGGCGTGCTCACCCAAGAGGTGGTGGCGCTCTATGTCGCCTTCGCCCAGGGGCTGCCGTCGCCGCTGCCCGCGGTGCCGCTCCAGTATGGAGATTACGCATCGTGGCAGCGGGGCATGCTGCGCGGTGCCGCGCTCGACGCGCACCTGGAGTTCTGGCGCAAGCGACTGGAGGGCGCGCCGCATGAACTGGAGCTTCCCACGGACCGGCCGCGGCGCTCCGCGACGGGAAGGGCGGCGCAGCGTGGGGCCCTGTTGCCCGTGTCCTGGGTGGAGCGGCTCGAGTCCCTGGCACAGGCCGAAGGCGCCACGTTGTTCATGGCCGTGCTCGCCGGGCTCCAGGTCCTGCTCTCACGCTACACCGGGCAGAAGGACCTGCTCATCGGCGCCTCGTACACGAACCGGGGCCGGCAGGAGACGGAAGGGCTGGTGGGCCTCTTCGTCGAGCCGCTGGTCCTGCGAGCGGACCTCTGCGGCCGGCCGGGCTTCCGTGCGCTGCTGCGCCGCGCGAAGGCGGACACGACGGAGGCCTTCGCGAACGCGCATGTCCCTTTCGAGCCGCTGCTGAAGGCCCTGGGCGTGGAGCAGGACCCGACGCGCGCACCGATGTTTCAGGTGCTCTTCGGAGAAGTCGACGCGCCGCCACCGCTCCGCGCGGTGCCAGGACTCGGCGTGCGCGTGCTCGACGCGGAGGTGTCGAGCACCGACCTGGACCTGACCCTGTTGATGTCCCGAGGCCCTGAGGGCCTTGCGCTGACTGCCACGTACAACGCGGACTTGTACGACGCGGCCACCGTTGACGGACTGTTGGGCCATCTGGAGACGCTGCTCGACGCGGCGGTGACGTCACCGGACCGGCCGGTGGAGACGCTGGCGATGCTCCGGGCCGAGGAGCGGCACCGGTTGCTGGTGACGTGGAACGGCGCGGACGAGCCCCTGCCTCCGGGCGCCTGCGCCCATGCGCTGTTCGAAGCGCAGGTCGCGCGGACACCGGACGCCACCGCAGTGGTGTCCGGCGGTGAGGCCGTGGCGTATCGCGAGCTGAACGCGCGGGCGAACCTCGTGGCGGCGCGTCTGCGCACGCTCGGCGTGGGCCTGGAGTCCCGAGTGGCCGTGTGCGTGGAGCGCTCGGTCGACTTGCTGGCGGCGTTGCTGGGGGTGCTCAAGGCGGGCGGCGCCTACGTGCCGCTGGACCCGGAGTATCCAGCGGAGCGGCTGGGCTACATGCTGGAGGACAGCGGTGCTCGCGTGGTCGTGGCGCGGCAGCCGTACCGCGAGAAGCTGGGCGAGGCACCGGGGCGGTTGTGGCTGGACGTGGCTTCACTCACGCCGGACGCGGAGGGGATGACGCCCGAGCCGGCCGTCATCGTGCCACCGGAAGCCGCGGCGTACGTGCTCTACACGTCAGGCTCCACGGGGCGGCCGAAGGGCGTGGTGGTGCAGCACCGCTCGCTGGTGAGCTTCATCCGCGCGGAGTGGCAGGTCTGCCCGGTGGCGCCGGGCGACAGGGTGCTCCAGTTCGCGTCCATCAGTTGGGACACGAGCGCGGAGGAGATCTATCCGTGCCTCACGCGCGGCGGCACGCTGGTGCTGCGCACGCCTGAGATGCTGGACGTCCCGGACGTCTTCCTGGCCCGGTGTGAAGCGGCCGGCATCACCCAGCTCAACCTGCCCACGGCCTTCTGGCACGAGGTGACGGCGAGCCTGGATGAAGGCAAGGCGCGTCTGCCCTCCGGCTTGAAGTGGGTCGTCATTGGCGGTGAGCGCGCCATCCCCACGCGGGTATCGCAGTGGCGGCGGCGCGTGGGCCGCGCCGTTCCCCTGCTGAACACCTACGGTCTCACCGAAGTGACGGCGGTGGCCACGGCCGTGGACCTGACCAGCGACGCGGAGGACTCCGGGCGCGAGGTGGCCATTGGCCGGCCGCTGACGAATGTCCGCGTCTACGTCCTCGACGGTGAGCTGGAGCCGGTCCCCGCGGGCGTGGTGGGCGAGTTGTACGTCGGTGGCGAAGGCGTGGCGCGAGGGTATCTCAGCCGGCCGGAGCTGACCGCGGAGCGGTTCGTCCCCGCGCCCCATGGGAACGGGGCGCGGCTGTACCGCACCGGCGACAAGGCGCGTTGGCGGCGGGACGGCGTCCTGGAGTACCTGGGCCGGGGTGACTCGCAGGTGAAGGTGCGCGGTCATCGCATCGAGCCCGGTGAGGTGGAGTCGGCGCTGCTCGGGCAGTCGGGCGTGCGCGAGGCGCTGGTCGTGGTGCGCGAGGATGCACCGGGCGACAAGCGACTGGTGGCCTACGTGGTGCCCCGTGATGGGCGCATGCTGGAAGGCGGCGAGGTGCGCGCGGGCTTGGAGTCGCGCCTGCCGCGATTCATGGTGCCGCAGGCGGTGGTGGCGCTGGAGCGGCTCCCGCTGCTTCCGAACGGGAAGGTGGACCGCAAGGCGCTCCCCGCGCCGGAGGCGGTGAGGGAGCCCCGAAGGGAGGCGCACGTCGCGCCGCGCACGCCCGTGGAGCAGATGCTCGCGGGCTTCTGGGCGGAGGTGCTGCGCCTGGAGTCGGTGGGGCTGCACGACAATTTCTTCGAGGTGGGCGGACACTCGCTGCTGGCCATGCAACTGGTCGCGCGGGTCCGTGAGGCCTTCCGGGTGGACCTGCCGCTGCGCGACGTCTTCGAGTCGGCCACGGTGGCGGCGCTCGCGGAGCGGATCTCCAGAGCGGTGGCGACCGCGGGCATTCCGGCGCCTCCGCTGAAGCGGATGGAGCGCGGCGGAACGGCGCCGCTGTCATTCGCGCAACAGCGCCTGTGGTTCCTGGCGCAGCTCGACCCGGCGAATACGTCCTACAACCTCTGGGCGCCCGTGCGCGTGACGGGGGCGCTGGACGTCGGTGCGCTGGCACGGAGCTTCGAGGCGTTGGTCCGCAGGCATGAATCGCTGCGCACCACGTTCCGCGCCGAAGGTGGAACGCCGGTGCAGGTCATCTCCGCGGAGACGCAGGTGCCGCTGGAGGTGGTGGACCTGTCCGGGTTGCCGGAGGGCGAACGCGAGGCCGCGGCGAAGGCTCGGACGGAGGCGGAGGTGGGCCGTCCGTTCCAACTGGAGCAGGGGCCCTTGCTGCGCACGGCGCTGCTCAAGGTGTCCGAGCAGGAGCACGTGCTGGTGCTGGTGATGCACCACATCGTGTCGGACTACTGGTCCATGGGCGTCCTCGTGCGGGAGGTTGCCGCGCTCTACGAGGCCTTGTCCCAGGGGCGGACGGCGCGGTTGCCCGAGCTGTCCGTGCAGTACGCGGACTTCGCGCTGTGGCAGCGCGACTGGCTCAAGGGGCAGGTGCTGGAGGCGCAGCTCGCGTACTGGCGAAAGCAGCTCACTGGCGCGTCGCGAGCGTTGGAGCTGCCCACGGACAAACCGCGACCCGCCGCGCAGACGTTCCGGGGCGCGAACCTGCATGTCCTGTGGCCGAAGGCGCTGTGGCGTGAGGTGGAGTCGCTCGGCCGACGCGAGGGCGCGACGCCCTTCATGGTGTTGCTGGCCGCGTTCCAGACGGTGCTTTCGCGCTACTCGGGCCAGGACGACGTGAGCGTGGGGGCTCCCATCGCGGGGCGTTCGCACTCGGAGACGGAGGGGCTGATTGGCTTCTTCGTCAACACGCTGGTCCTGCGCTCGAAGCTGTCGCCCTCGCTGAGCTTCCGCGCGCTGTTGGGGCAGGTCCGCGAGGTGACGCTGGGCGCATATGCGCACCAGGACGTGTCATTCGAGAAGCTGGTGGAAGAGCTCCAGCCCGAGCGTGACTTGAGTCGCAGTCCGCTGTTCCAGGTGACGCTGACGCTTCAGAACACCCCCGCCGCCGAAGTCCAACTGAAGGGCATCACCCTCAAGGGACTGGCGGCGGAGGAGAAGACGTCGAAGTTCGACCTGTCCCTGGTGGTGGAGGAGGTGCCGGACGGAGTCGTGGCGATGGTGAACTACAACAGCGACTTGTTCGAGGCCGGGACGATGGACCGGATGCTCGGACACTTGAAGGTGCTGTTGGAGGCCGCCATCGCTGAGCCGGAGAAGCGGCTGGCCGAGCTGCCGCTGATGGGCAGTGAGGAGCAGCAGCGGTTGGTGAAGGAGTGGAGCGGGACGGCTTCTACGTATCCTCGCGATGCGAGCCTGAGCGCGCTCTTCGAGGAGCAGGTGCAGCGGACGCCGGACGCGGTGGCGGTGGAGTACGAGGACGAGCGGCTGACGTACGCGGAGTTGAACCGTCGCGCCAACCAACTGGCGCACCACCTGAAGGGCATGGGAGTGGGGCCCGAGGTGCGGGTGGGCTTGTGCGTGGAGCGCTCACTGGAGTTGGTGGTGAGCGTGCTGGGCA
>NZ_JABXEP010000189.1:0-14177 GCF_013372605.1 Myxococcus sp. AM009 | reverse complement strand
GCGCGGGGGTGACAGGCGGACAACAGGAGCAGCAGCAGGGCGACGTGGCGCATGGGCGGGGGGAAACTCTACCTTGCACCTCTTGGAGCGCGGCGCGTAGATTGCCCGCGCGCTCATGGCCCGCGAAAAGGACAACATCGCTCTCTCCGACGAGCACAACACTCGTGGAATCGAGCTGGCGGACCGGGGTTGGCTCGACGAGGCCATCAAGGAGTTCAAGAAGGCCATTGACCTCGACCCGAGCTCCGCGCACGCCCACGACAACCTGGCGACCGTCTACGCGGAGAAGAAGCTCTTCCGCGAGGCGCTGTCGGAGTACCTCACCGCCCTGAAGCTGGAGCCGGAGAGCGCCACGGCGCACTACAACCTGGCCTGCTTCCTCTCCACCCACGCGGGGGAGATGGCGGTGGAGGAGTACAAGGAAGCCATCGAGCTGGACCCGGAGTATCCGGACGCCCACCTCAACCTGGGCCTCACCTACGCGGACCAGGGCCGCGTGGAGGAGGCGATGCGCGAGCTCCAGACGGCCATCGAGCTGGACTCCCAGGACGCCTTCCCCCGTCACGAGCTGGCCGCGCTGATGATGGACGAGGGCGACTACCGCTCCGCCATCACCCAGCTGAAGGACGTGGTGCGCCTGGAGCCGGACAACTTCGAGGCGCAGCTGGACCTGGGCATCTGCTACGCGCAGAAGGGCTTCTACGCGGAGGCGGAGCGCGCCTATGAGCGGGCGCGGGCGCTCAACCCGGAAGACTTGCTGCTCAACTACAACCTGTCCGCCCTGTTCGCGCTGTGGGGGCGTCCCAAGGACGCCGTGCAGTACCTGCAGAAGTCGCTCACCGCGGACCGGCCGAAGGTGATGGGGTGGCTGTCCACCGACCCCATGTTCGACGCCCTCAAGGGTGACCCGGACTTCGAAGCCTTGTTCTGAGCCATGGGCAACGAATGGTTGTTCCTGGGGCTGGCGATCCTCCTCGTATTCGCCAATGGCTTCTTCGTGGCGACCGAGTTCGCCATCGTGAAGATCCGCGCCACGCGGCTCCAGTCCCTGGTGGACGAAGGCGCGCCGGGCGCGGCCGCGGCCATGAAGATGGTGGAGAAGCTGGACGCGTACCTCTCCGCCACGCAGTTCGGCATCACCCTGGCCTCCCTGGGCCTGGGCTGGCTGGGTGAGCCGGCCTTCGCGCGCTTGTTGGAGCCGGTGCTGGTGCCGTTGGTGCCGGAGGGCGCCTCCACCACGTTGGCCCACTCCGCAGCGGTGGTGATTGGCTTCAGCATCATCACCTTCCTGCACATCGTGCTCGGTGAGCTGGCGCCCAAGAGCCTGGCCATCCAGCGGCCCGAGGACACGACGCTCGCGGTGGCGCTGCCCATGCGGGTGTTCTACGTCCTGTTCTACCCGGCCATCGTCCTGCTCAATGGGCTGGCGGCGTGGGTGCTGCGCGTCTTCGGCCTCCAGTCGGTGGGGGAGGCGCACGAGGCGCACAGCGAGGACGAGCTGCTCGTCATCCTGCACAGCTCGGCGCAGGCGGGCGCGATTACCACGGCGCGCGCGGAGCTGCTGGAGCGCGCGCTGGAGATGGCGCAGAAGACGGCGCGGCAGGTGATGGTGCCGCGCAACCAGGTGAAGTTCCTGGATGTGGAGGAGCCGCTGGAGAAGTGCATCGCGGATGCGCGCGCGGCGGGCCACACGTGGCTGCCGGTGTGCCGGGGCAACCTCGATGAGATTGAAGGCGTGGTGAACGCCAAGGACCTGTTCTTCCTGCTGTCCCGGGGCGAGCTGCACAGCCTGGCGCAGGTGCAGCGGCCGGTGTTGTTCATCCCCGAGGGCGCCACGCTGGAGCAGCTCCTGGCGGAGTTCCGGCGGCGGCGCCGGCAGACGGCGCTGGTGGTGGACGAGCACGGCGGCACGTCCGGGCTGGTGACGATCGCCGACGTGGTGGCGGAGGTGGTGGGCGACGTCGCCGAGCTGGGCCGCCGCATGGACGAGGTCCGCGCGCTGCCTGGAGGCCGCTTCGAGCTGCCGGGCACCGCGCAGCTCGACGATTTGGAGGAGCAGCTGGACGTCACCTTCGACCTGGACGAGGACGAAGAGGGCGAGGTGACGACCATCGCCGGCTACCTCATGACGCGGCTGGGCCGGGTTCCCGTGCAGGGGGACACGCTGCGGCTCGACATGTGGCGCATCGTCGTGGACGTGGTGGAAGGGCCGCGCGTGGTGCGCGTCACCGTGGAGCCGCAGTCGCGGACGGCGCCCGGGCGCGCCGCGGCGGACGGCTCCGGCGAGGTGCCTCCGGGCGCGTCGAACGAGTCTTGAGTCTGTAGCCGCGGTTCCGGTCAGGGGCTCCTTCGCTGCGGGCGACCTGCGCTTCACGACGCGGCGGTTCTGCCTCTCCATGCCCCCGGTCATGATGCGTGCGTGATGCCCGGTACGCGAGTCCGCCGAGGGCATGTCAGACCGGAGTGCTACGTCCCGCGGAAGGTCACGCGCTCGCGTGGCGCAACAGGACGCAACAAGGCTGAAGCAGCCTCACCCGCGGGAGGACGTCATGGGAGCGTAGAAGCGCGGTGCTCACGCCGCCGCCTCGCAGTGCGTGCGCTACAGCTACAGGGCACGTCTGCTCTGTCGCAGACCAGGCAACCGAACGTATGGCGATGCGTGGCATGGCCACGCTTGATCGCCTGGGAGGTGGCTGGTACTCCTTTCTGCTGGGCGCTCCGAGGCCGATTTTTCGGCCTCGCGCGCGATTTTCTCCCCGTACCGAGCCCGCTCTAGGAGCCCGCTGGCATGCGAATCAAGCGGTTGGACATCACCGGCTTCAAGTCCTTCATGGAACGGAGCGTCTTCACGTTCGACGAAGGCGTGACGGGCATCGTCGGGCCCAACGGCTGCGGCAAGTCCAACGTCGTGGACGCCATCCGCTGGGTGATGGGTGAGCAGAGCGCGAAGAACCTCCGTGGCCGCGGCATGGAGGACGTCATCTTCAACGGCTCGGAGAACAAGCCGCCGCTGTCCATGGCGGAGGTGTCGCTCACGTTCCTCGTGGATGACACGGACCAGCTCGCGCCGCAGTACCAGGGCTTCTCCGAAGTCACCGTGACGCGGCGCCTGTTCCGCAACGGCGACTCCGAGTACCTCATCAACAAGACGCTGTGCCGCCTGCTGGACATCACCGAGCTGTTCCTCGGCACCGGCGTGGGCACCAAGGCGTACTCCATCATCGAGCAGGGCCGCGTGGGCCTCATCGTGTCCAGCAAGCCGGAGGACCGGCGCCACCTGCTGGAGGAGGCCGCGGGCGTCACCAAGTACAAGGCCCGCCGCAAGGCCGCCGAGCGCAAGATGGAGGCGACCGACGCCAACCTGCTGCGCGTCACCGACATCACCAACGAGCTGGAGAAGCGGCTGGACGCGCTGTCGCGCCAGTCGAAGAAGGCGGAGAAGTACAAGAAGCTCAAGGCGCGCATGCGGGACATCGACCTGCACGCGGCCACCCACCGCCAGCTGGAGCTGATGGCGGAGAAGAAGATGCTC
The DNA here is from genome assembly GCF_013372605.1 of Myxococcus sp. AM009. Lineage (NCBI taxonomy): Bacteria > Pseudomonadati > Myxococcota > Myxococcia > Myxococcales > Myxococcaceae > Myxococcus > Myxococcus sp. AM009. The sequence goes on along the minus strand of NZ_JABXEP010000189.1, from coordinate 10,645 downwards.
CAGTCGCGGCTGGAGAACCTGGGCTCCGAGGAGCGGGAGAGCCTGGACCGGGTGAAGGCGCTGGAGGAGACGATTACGCGCCGCCGCGCGGAGCTGGAGGCGGAGACCGCCGCGCTCCAGGCGCTGGCCGCGGAGGTGCACACGCTGGAGAGCTCCCTGCAGCGCGACACGCAGGAGATGACCTACGGCAAGCGCGACCTGGAGGAGACGCGGGCCCGCGTGGCCGCCGCCCAGGCGGAGCTGGACGGGCTCCTGGCGCGCAAGGCGGAGATGTCCGAGGCCATGGCCGTCCGCGAGGCGGAGCTGTCGGGCATCGCCGGCTCGTGGAAGGAGGACGAGGTCGCGATGCAGGTGGCGCAGGAGGAGCTGCGCCGCGTGTCCCAGCTCCAGACGGAGGTCGCGCTGCGCCTGGAGCAGGAGCGCGCCGGCCTGGTGGCCGTGGCCACGCGCCTGGCCAACCACGAGAGCAACCTGGTCAACCTCGCCCGCCAGCGAGGGGACCTGGGCGCCCGCCGCGCGAAGCTCCAGGGCGAGCTGGACGCCCTGCGCGCCCAGGAGCAGGCGCTGGAGGACGTCCGGGGCGACGTGGCGAAGCGGGTGGAGGACACCCGGCACCTCGCCGCGGAGCTGGCCGAGCGCAAGGGCCAGGAGGAGGACGCGCTCACCCGCACCCGCGCGGCCTTCACGGAGAACGAAATCGAGGTCATCGCGCTGCGGGAGGAGCTGAGCGACAAGCGCAGCCGCCTCTCCACGCTGCAAGACATCCAGAAGAACTACGACGGCTTCGACCGCGGCGTGCGCGCCGTCATGACGCGCGCCGGGGTGCAGGCCCGCGAGCAGGGCATCTTCGGCCTGGTGGCGGACGTCCTCACCGTCACCCCGCGCTACGAGCGCGCGGTGGAGGCCGCCCTGGGTGAGCGGCTCCAGCACGTCATCGTGGAGAGCCGCGACAAGGGCGTGGAGCTGGTGGACTACCTCAAGGGCCACGCCGAGGGCCGGGGCAGCTTCCTCCCGGTGCCCGCGCTGGACGCGCTGCCGGCCCCGCTGGAGCCGGACTTCAGCCAGCCCGGCGTGCTCGCGCATGCCCTGCGCGAGGTGACGTGCGAGGAGGCGCTGACGCCGCTCGTCCAGCTGCTGCTGGGGGACGTCGTCATCGTCCAGGACGTGGCCACGGCGCGCGCGTGGACCCAGTCGGGCGGCCCGGCGTGCACGCTGGTGACGGTGGAGGGCGAGGTGTTCCGCCCGGACGGCACCATCGTCGGCGGTGAGAGCGAGGGCGCGGCGGTGGGCGCGCTCCAGAAGAAGCGCGAAATCGCCGAGCTGGCCACCGAGGTGGCCCGCGTGGAGGAGCGCTACAACGAGATTCTCACCCGGCACTACACGCTCCAGAAGCAGATGGGGCACGCGGAGGGCGTCCTCAAGGGGCTGGCCAAGAATCAGCACGCCGAGGAGCTGAACCTCGCCAGCCAGGAGAAGGACCTGCACAAGGCGGGCGAGGACCTGGCCCGCGTGCGCGAGCGGGTGCGCGCCCTGGAGGTGGAGGAGGGGCAGCTCGCCCAGAGCCACCAGGCCCTGGAGCACGAAGAGGAGATGAGCCGCGGCGAGGTGGCGCACGGCCAGGCGGACCGCGAGGGCCGCGAGGAGCGGGTGAAGCAGCTGGTGGCCGAACAGGAGTCGCTGCGCCTGCGCGCGGAGACGGCCAACGGCGAGCTGACGGGCCTGCGCATCAAGGTGGCCGCCGGCAGCGAGCGGGGCGAGTCGGCCCGCAAGGAGCTGGACAGCCTCGTCGCCCAGCGCCAGGACATGGAGACGCGCATCACCCGGCTCCAGGCCACGGTGGTGGAGGGTGGGGCGCGCGTGGAGGAGCTGGCGCGGCGCACGGCGGACACCGAGGGCGGCCTGTCCCAGCGCGCCGAGGAGCACCGGCTCGCCGCGGAGGGGCTGGAGGCGCGCCGCGCGGCGCACACCGCGGCCTCCGCGGAGGTGCGGGAGCAGGACGCGACGTTCCGCGAGCTGCGCGGCCGCGTGGACGAGCTGATGCAGGGCCTGTCGCAAATCTCGCTGCGGGAGCGCGAAATCGCCCTGGAGCTGGAGCACCTGGCGGCGGGCATCCGCGAGCGGCACCAGGTGGAGCTGGCCAACGAGCTGCACAAGTACCACCTGCTGGCCGCGCTGGCCCCGGAGACGGAGGCGGAGCTGAAGGACCTGCGCGCGCAGGTGGAGAAGATGGGGGAGATCAACCTCACCGCCATCGACGAGCACGCGGAGCTGTCCAAGCGCTACGACTTCCTCACCGCGCAGAAGCAGGATTTGCAGTCCTCCATCGAGCAGCTGAAGGAGGCCATCCAGCGCATCGACGCCACCAGCCGCGAGCGCTTCAAGCAGACCTTCGACGTGGTGAACGAGAAGTTCCAGGCCATCTTCCCGCGCCTGTTCGGCGGCGGCCGGGCCAGCCTCATCCTCACCAACGAGGGGCCGGGCGGGGAGCCGGGCGTGGAAATCGTCGCCCAGCCGCCGGGCAAGAAGCTGCAGAGCGTCAACCTGCTGTCCGGTGGCGAGAAGGCCCTCACCGCCGTGGGCCTCATCTTCGGCATCTTCCTCATCAAGCCGACGCCCTTCTGCCTCCTCGACGAGGTCGACGCGCCGTTGGATGAGGGCAACGTGGGCCGCTACAACGACATGGTGAAGGAGATGAGCAAGCAGTCGCAGTTCATCCTCATCACCCACAACAAGCGGACCATGGAGGTCTCCAACACCCTCTATGGCGTCACCATGGAGGAGCCGGGCATCTCCAAGCTCGTCAGCGTGCGCATGCGCGAGGCGGGCGCGGCCAACGACGACAAGGTGACGGCGGCGTAGGCCCGTCCCGGGCCGTTGCCCCTTGGAAACACAGAAGGCGCGGGCCCCGGCTTCCGGGCTCCCGCGCCTTCGTGTTTTTCCGCCGTGGGGCGGGGGGCTACTTGAAGTTCTTCTTCGGGCAGGCGCCCTTGTCCTGCGCGGCCATCTTCTCCGCGTCGGCCAGCTCCTTCATGGACTCGTCGACGTTCTTCTGGGTGGCGGTGACGACGTCACCCCAGTTCTCCGCGTCCTTCGCCGCCATCTCCGTGGCCAGCGCCAGCGCGGCCTGGTCCGTGGCCTGACGGGCCTTGATGGACTCGATGACGCCCGCGTCCGCCTTCACCAACGCCTCGCACTTGCTGGACATCTCGTCGAACAGGCGCCAGTTCTTCGTCTTCTGGTAGCGGTCCACGACTTCGGCGTAGGCCAGGGCCGCCGGGGTGCGGGCGCCGTCGGCGATGGCCGAGTCCGCCGCGCGCTGGGTGCGGTTGAGGTCCAGCTGGAGGAAGCGCAGCTCGGGCGGCAGGGCGGCCGACGCGGCGTCCGGCGCGGCCGAGTCGAAGTGGACGAAGCGGTAGGAGAAGCCCAGCTCGTCGGAGTTCAGCTTCGCCGGCAGCGCGGCAATCTTCGGCTGGAGGCAGGCGGCCAGCTGGTCCGCCTCGGTGTTGCCGGAGGGCGCGAACGTCACCTCGGCCGGGGTGGGGTTGGCCTTCAGCAGCTTGATCTTCGCCGTCAGCGGCGGCGGGACCTGCTCCTTGAAGTTGGCGTAGCACTCACACCAGCCCTGCTGCGCCAGGCGCACCGCGCCGGTGAAGTCCGAGCCCTCGTTGATGTTGAAGGTGACGGAGTTGAGGCCGCTGGTGGTGTGCTCGAAGGGGATGGCCGCCTCCACCGGCTGCGCGCCCTTGGGCAGCGCGGCCAGCTTCACCTGGCTGTCCACCACCTTCTGGATGCAGGCCTGGCCTTCCGGGGTGAGGTTCGTCCCGGTGACGGCGTGGGAGGCGCCCTGCTCCGTGACGGTCGTCTTGACCTCCACCGTGGTGGTCTTCTCCGCGCCCCGGTGCTTCGGGTCCACCAGGCACTCCATCACCTGGGGACGCGTGGTGAGCAGCGCGCCCAGCACGACGCCCTGGCTCGCCTGCTCCGGGAGCTGGAGCTCGCGCGGGAAGCAGTTCACCAGGTCGAACGGGGGCTGGTTGGTGATGCGGACTCGCTCCTCGGTCGGCGTGGGCTGTGCGGCCTGGGCCGCGGGCTTCTGCTGGCCGGCGCAAGCGGCGGTGAAGACGACGGAGGCTACGGCGACGCGACGCAACATGCGGTTGTTCTCCCTGGGGGTGGATCTGCGTGCGGACTTCTTTACTTCTCCAGGCCCTCGGCGTTCTTGAGGTCCTTGAGCCGAAGCCCGTTCTTTTTCAGTAGGCGATAGAGGCTCTGCATGGAGAGCCCGGTGCGCTGCTCCGCGGCCTTCATGTCGAAGCCCACGGTCTTCATGACCTCGGCGAAGTACAGGCGCTCGAAGTCGGCCAGCACCCTGTCCTTGGCCTCGTGGTAGGGCAGGGTGCCCACCAGCGTGGCCACCTGGGTGGTGGGGGCCTGGCCCTCCGCGCGCCGCGAGGGCTGGGCGAGGAAGTCCAGCCAGCTGCTGTTGCCCGTCTCCTCCATGAGGGCGCCGCGCTCCAGCACGTTGCGCAGCTCGCGCACGTTGCCCGGCCACTCATAGCCCTCGAAGAGGGCCAGCGTCTGGGGCGTGAGGGTGATGCTGGCGCGCAGCGTCTGGGCCAGGGCCTGGGCCAGCGCGGGCAAATCATCCCGGCGGGTGCGCAGGGGCGGCAGGCGCACGCGCGCCACCGCGAGCCGGAAGTACAGGTCCGCGCGGAAGCGGCCCTGGCGCACGTCCTCTTCCAGGTTCCGGTGGGTGGAGGCGATGACGCGCACGTCCACCGCCACCGGCTGCCCGTCCAGCGACGGCACCTCGCGCGTCTCCAGCACGCGCAGCAGCTTGCCCTGCACGGGCAGCGGCAGCTCGCCCACCTCGTCCATGAAGAGGGTGCCGCCCCGGGCCGCCTCGAAGACGCCCCGCGCCTCGCGGTCCTCGCCGTCACCCGCGCGCAGGCCGCCGAAGAGCTCGCGCTCGGCCTTCTCCTCGGAGATGAGGTTGCAGTCCACGACCTTGAAGGGGCCGTGGCGCCGCGCCGAGTGCTGGTGCACCGCGCGCGCCGCCAGCTCCTTGCCGGTGCCCGTCTCTCCCTCCACGAGCAGGCTCATGTCCTCGCGGGCGATGCGGCGCAGCTCCGTGAAGACCCAGCGCATCTTCTCCGAGGCGCCCACCAGCGCGCCGAAGGACTCCGCCCCCGCTACCTCCACCTCGGTGGGGCGCGGGGCGACCTTCACGGAGAGCTTCGTCTTGCCCAGCTCCACCTTGTCGCCGCTGGTCAGGTAGGCCTGCACCACCTGCCGGCCGTCCAGGAAGGTGCCGTTGCGGCTGCCGGTGTCGCGCAGCATCAGCCCGCGCGAGGTGCGCTCCACCTCCAGGTGGCGGCGGCTCACCGTGGCGTCCGTGAGCACCAAATCACAGGCGCCGTCGGAGCCCACGCGGACCAGCCCGTCCTGCGTCTTCACCTTCTTGCCCTTGTCAGGTCCGGCAACCACCTCCACCGTCCATTCGGGGATGGGGATGCGGGTGGTGCGGCCTTCTTGCTCCGTCTGAGTGGTCTGGGTGACCTCGGGCCTATCCATATCGGGTCCTCTTTAGGTGCGAGTCGCATGGGCGGGCAAGCCCGACGCGAGCCTCTTCACATCGGGAAAACTCAAGGCAGTACGAGTGGAACAATCCTGCCTGAGGGTTGTTGAACGCGCGCTTCGACTGGCACGAGCGCCAGCCGTGCGCGGACAAGGGTTTGGACAGGGCGGGGCCGCCGTCGGGGATGTCTGGGTAGGGCTTCCACACGGCCCACGTAGCTCACCACCGCGGTGGCGAGCTGGCCCACCGCGTAGCCCTCGGTGTCAATCAGTTCACGTTCACCGGACTGGAGGCGTTGCTCCGCCGAGCGGCGCGGCGCGGCGGGGCCGAAGAAGCGGGCCGCGTCACCGGCCTGCGCCAGGCGCGGGCAGTGGAGGGGGGCGGTGTGTTTCACGACCCCCCATAAAAGACGAACGTTCGGCCAGAATCCAGAATCCTGCGTCACTCCCTCGCGGAAAGACGCAGGAATCCGGATGGGGCTTCAGTAGCGGGCCGGCGGGTCGCTGGCGGGGAAGGTCTCCATCAGCTCCTCGTCCACGGCGTCACGCGTCGTGTCATTGCCGCCGGAGGCAACGCTCGCGTTGGTGGGTTGCTTCTCCTCCGAGGCCGCGCCGCGCTTGCCCCCTTGGGCCGAGCGCTTGCGGCCGGTGCCCGCCCTGGAGACGCTCGCCATGCGGGCGCCGAGCAGATTCTTGGCCCGCTCGGCGAGGTTCCGCTGCTCCTCCTGCCAGTCGCGGAAGAACTGGGCGAGCTCCGGGTCTCCGCTCTCCTCGGCATCCCGGATGTACGCCTCACTGGTCGAGGCACCCTTGAGCAGGTGATACAGGACGCTGATGAGGTTGTACTGCTCGTCCCGGGTCCCTGTCTGCCGCTCTTCGCCTGCCATGCCGCCTCCCGTGGATGAGTGAAGTGCCACGGGGAGAAAGCTATGCACGGTGGGCCAGGAGCCTTGGCGGGGGCGGCTGGCCGCCTGCCTGGGGTGCTCAGGCCTGGAGCATCGGCTCCAGGCGGCCCTCGGTGTCCAGGCGGGACAAGTCCGAGTAGCCGCCGACGTGCGTGTCGCCAATGAAGATTTGCGGCACGGTGCGCTGGCCGCCGCTCATCTCCACGAGTTTGGCGCGCAGGTCGTCGTCTCCGGTGACGTCCACCTCTTCGAACTCCACGCCCTTGCGCTTGAGCAGGTCCTTGGCGCGGACGCAGTAGCCACAGTAGGTGGTCGTAAAAATCTTCACGGGCTTCACGGGTGTCTCCTCCTTCGTATCCAGCAAATTAAGGGCCGGGGAGGCGCGCCGCCACCCGGCCCGCAAAGACGACGGCCCCCGGTTCCCCAGGAGGGAGCCGGAGGCCGCGTTCAGGACGTCACCCCGGACGGAGGCCGGGGTGAGGGGCGGACTACATGCCCATGCCGCCCATGCCGCCCATGCCACCCATCCCGCCCATGCCACCGCCGGCGGGGAGGTCCTTCTCCTCCTTCGGACGCTCCGCCACCATGGCCTCGGTGGTGAGCATCAGCGAGGACACGGACGCCGCGTTCTGCAGCGCGGTGCGGCTGACCTTGGCCGGGTCGATGACGCCGGCGGCCAGCAGGTCCTCGTAGGTGCCCGTGGCGGCGTTGAAGCCGACCGGACCGGAGGACTCCTTGACCTTGTTCACCACCACGCTGCCCTCCAGGCCGCCGTTGCCGACGATCTGGCGGAGGGGCTCCTCGAGCGAGCGGCGGATGATGTCCACGCCGAACTTCTCCCCGCCGGACAGCTCCAGGCCTTCCAGCGCCTTGAGGCAGCGGATGTAGGCCACGCCGCCGCCAGGGACGACGCCCTCTTCCACGGCCGCGCGGGTCGCGTTGAGCGCGTCCTCGACGCGGGCCTTCTTCTCCTTCATCTCCGTCTCGGTGGCCGCGCCAACGTTGATGACGGCCACTCCGCCCACGAGCTTCGCCAGGCGCTCCTGGAGCTTCTCGCGGTCGTAGTCGCTGGAGGTCTCTTCAATCTGGGCGCGGATCTGCTTCACGCGCGCCTCGATCTCCTGCTGGCTGCCGGCGCCGTCGACGATGGTGGTGTTGTCCTTGTCCACCGTGAGGCGCTTCGCGCGGCCCAGGTCCTGGAGGGTGATGGTGTCCAACTTGATGCCCAAGTCCTCGGCGATCATCTTGCCGCCCGTCAGGGTGGCGATGTCCTCGAGCATGGCCTTGCGGCGGTCACCGAAGCCCGGCGCCTTCACCGCGCACACGTTCAGCACGCCGCGGATCTTGTTGACCACCAGCGTGGCCAGGGCCTCGCCCTCGATGTCCTCGGCGATGATGAGCAGGGGCTTACCGGCGCGGGCGACCTGCTCCAGGATGGGCAGGAGGTCCTTCATCGAGGAGATCTTCTTCTCGTTGATGAGGATGAGCGCGTCGTTGAGCGCCGCCTCCATGCGCTCCGGGTCCGTCACGAAGTACGGGGACAGGTAGCCGCGGTCGAACTGCATGCCTTCGACCACGTCCAGCGTCGTCTCCAGGCCCTTGGCCTCTTCGACGGTGATGACGCCTTCCTTGCCCACCTTCTCCATCGCGTCCGCGATGATGGTGCCGATGGTCTCGTCACCGTTCGCGGAGATGGTACCGACCTGGGCAATCTCCTTCTTGTCCTTGGTCGGCTTGGCCTGCTTCTTCAGCTCGGCGACGACGGTGGCCACGGCCTTGTCGATGCCGCGCTTGATCTCCATCGGGTTGTGGCCCGCGGCGACCAGCTTCGCGCCCTCGCGGAAGATGGCCTGCGCCAGCACGGTGGCCGTGGTGGTGCCGTCACCGGCGACGTCAGACGTCTTGGAGGCGACCTCCTTGACCATCTGCGCGCCCATGTTCTCGAACTTGTTCTCGAGCTCGATCTCCTTGGCGACCGTCACACCGTCCTTGGTGATGGTCGGGGAGCCGAAGCTCTTCTCGATGACGACGTTGCGGCCCTTGGGGCCCAGGGTGACCTTGACCGCATCGGCCAGGATGTTGACGCCGCGGAGGATGGCCTCACGCGCGCGCACGTCGAAAAGAATGTCCTTCGCCATTTGGATGGTTCCTTGAAGGAAAAAGTGGGGGGAGCCGGATTACTTCTCGATGACGCCGAGCACATCCTCTTCACGGAGGATGAGGTGCTCCTCGCCGTCGAGCTTGATCTCGGTGCCCGCGTACTTGCTGAACAGGATGGTGTCGCCGGCCTTGATGTCCAGCGGACGGACCTTGCCGTCCTCCTGCACCTTGCCGTTACCCACGGCGACGACCTTGCCCTCCAGGGGCTTCTCCTTCGCCGTGTCGGGGATGAAGAGGCCGCCCTTGGTCTTGTTCTCCTCGGCGACGCGCTTGACGATGAGCCGATCCTGCAGGGGACGAATCTTCATGGCCTGCTCCTTACATGTCGCTTCCGGCGCCGTTTCCGGTGGCGACCGAAAGCTGCTTGGGGGTTGAAAAAGGGCCTCGCGACCCATGGGGTTAGCACTCGCACCTCATGAGTGCTAACGCCCAGGCGCGGCGGATAATAACCAGCGAAGTCGACCCGTCAAGCGACGCCGGTCGACCTTCCCCGCACGTGCCAACTGCGCGGCATTCCTGGGTTTTTCCCATGACACCCGCCACGGGCGGCGCCATGCTCGGCGGGAGGCCATGGGGGCTCGGATTGGCACTCGCGCTCCCCGAGTGCTAACGCAAGTGCCCGGAATCACTGGGGGTGGTTTTGCAGCGCCCGCGCCTGATTGGTACCCTTCCCAGGTCTCCTCCGGGCGACGTCCGCCCGGGGAATGACGGGAGGTGTCAATGAGTGGACTGGTGGCGTCCCTGTCTCTGAAGGAGTTCTTCAAGTCTCTTCTGGGCGAGGTCACGGGGCGGCAGCGGGTAGAGCTGGCGGAGGTGACGGAGTTCTACCTGGTGAACCTGCTGTCCGAGTTCGCCGTCACCGACAAGCTGTTCACCCGCGAGGAAGACGGGCGCAAGGACCACGAGCCCCTGGCCATCCTCTACCACCAGGCCTTGCAGCAGGAGCGCGCCGAGCGCATCCGCACCCTGCGCCGGCTGGGCGACGTGTCGCTGTACACCGCCGGCTTCTTCTCCGGCGCGCTGCAGAGCGGCGTGGTGGGGCCGGACTACTACATCCAGATGGGGGGCACGGCGTACGGCCACGTGGCGGAGCTGACGCCGGCGGCGGCTTTCGCGCAGGTGTACCGGGAGCTGTGCGAGAAGTTCCGCGACGTGGTGGAGGTGCTGGAGGAGATCTCCGCGCGGGGCATGGTGCGGGCCGGCCCCAGCGGCGCGCTGAAAGTCTATGAGGCCTGGGTTCGCACCGGGAGTGACCGGCTGGAGCGCGTGCTGCTCGACGCGGGGATGATGCCGCGGCCCAAGGGACAGCTCGCCAACTAGCCGGAGGTGTGGATGATTGGCCGCGTTCAGGACCACCTGGAGGCCATCTACGGCTTCACGTGCGAGGCGAGGGCGGAGGTCTTCGTGGTGGACACGGAGGCCGCCGCCCGGCTGGGAGGCACCGGCCGCGCCGACGAGGAGCTGTTGGTGCACGAGGCCGGCGACGCGCTGGAACTGGCCCTCTACCTGTCACCGGCGCTGCTCGACAGGCTCAAGCCCTACGAGTCCGGTCCGCTGGGCTACGTGCTGGACAGTGAGCTGGCCGGCTACTGCCAGCTGGCCGAAGGCGTGAGCCACTTCCTCTACGTGGCCCACACGGCGGCCCACGGCCGGACGGTGTCGCTGCTGGAGCTGGAGGCGCAGGCGGAGGTGGACAAGTTCGCGGTGTGCCTGCTGCACCGGTGGGGTGAAGGCGTGGGGGCCTGGTCTCAGGAGCTGCTCCAGCGCCTCTTCGATAGGGTGTCCTACCGCAAGCAGCTCTCCGCCCAGGAGCGGTGGCGCTACGAGGAGGCGAACCGGCTGTCACGCCGCTTCTGCGCGCGGCTGATGGGACACGTCGCCGCCAGGCGGTTGGACCGGCTCCTCGGAGACTTGCGCTACGCCTACCGGCTTGGGGCGGAGGCCAAGCTTCGCCATTTCGCGCATGGCGGGTGAGCACCTTTCCGTCCGCATCGGGTAGGGTG
>NZ_JABXEP010000188.1:0-14329 GCF_013372605.1 Myxococcus sp. AM009 | reverse complement strand
GGGCACTGCTGTCGGAAGGGGGCGGGCTGAAGGGCCTGGTGCAGCAGGAGCCCCTGGCGCTGAGTCTGCGGCCTGGCGTGGGACCTGTCCGGGCGGCGCAGGCACTGGCCGCGCTGGAGCTGGGCCGCCGCTCGCAGCGTGCCGGGGAGCGCAGGCCCAAGCTGCGCACGCCGAAGGAGATTGCCGCGTACCTGGCGCCGGCGCTGGGGGCGCTGCGGCGCGAGGTGTTCCACGTCCTGTGCTTCAACGCGCGCAACGTGTTGCTGCATGACGCGCGCGTGGCGGAGGGCACCATGAACACCTGCCCGGTGGACCCGCGTGAGGTGTTCGCCGCGGCGCTCACCTCGCGCGCCACGTCCATCGTCCTGGCGCACAACCACCCTTCGGGGGACCCGGAGCCCAGCGTCCAGGACCTGGGCCTGACGCGGCACCTGGTCGCGGGGGCGCAGCTGCTCAACATCAAGGTGCTGGACCACGTGGTGATGGGAGACGGCGGCTACGTGTCGATGCTGGAGCGCGGGCTGCTGCCGGACGAAGCACGGGAGAAGCGGCGGACGTGGAGCGCGAATGGAGGCGGCGGATGATGGTGAGCATGGTGGGGTTGTGGGGCGCGGTGCAGGTGGAGCTGCTGGAGGACGTCCGGGCGCAAGTGGTGCGGCTGGACACCGGACAGGCCTCCACGGTGGAGCGCGCGTCGCTGCCCACGGGCGTGCGCGAGGGTGACGTCGTGGTGGATGGCCGGCTGGAGCCAGGGCAGACGGAGGCGCGGCGACAGGACGTCGCGCGGACACGGGCGCGGCTGGCTGTTCCGGTTCCACCCAAGTTCGACCTGTGAGTGGAGGCCGCGCGCCGGCCTCGTTTCCGTTGACGGTTGGACCAGGATGATGAACATGCGCGCGATGCCGGTGGACCTGCCCTACCTTGAGGAAGCACAGCAGGGGCTGGTCCGCCACTTCGGCCTGTCCCGGTTCCGGCCGGGGCAGGACCAGGTCATCTCCTCCGTCTTGAGCGGCCGCAACACGGTGGTGGTGATGCCCACCGGCGCGGGCAAGAGCCTGTGCTACCAGCTGCCCGCCACGCTGCTGCCGGGGCTGACGCTGGTGGTGTCGCCGCTGATTGCCCTGATGAAGGACCAGGTGGAGCAGCTCACCGCGCGGGGCATTCCCGCGACCTTCATCAACTCATCGCTGTCCGACCTGGAGCGCGCGGAGCGGATGCGCAAGCTGCGCGCGCGTGAGTACAAGCTGCTCTACGTGGCGCCCGAGCGCTTCCGCAGCCAGAGCTTCCTGGAGACGGTGTCCGCCCTGGGCGTGGACCTGCTCGCCGTGGACGAGGCGCACTGCATCTCCCAGTGGGGGCACGACTTCCGGCCGGACTACGCGCTGCTCGGGCAGGTGCGAAAGCGGCTGCGTCCGCCGCGCACGGTGGCGCTCACCGCCACGGCCACGCCGGAGGTCCGCGCGGACATCGTGCGCGTCCTGTTGATGAAGGACCCGCGGGAGTTCGCCATGGGCTTCGACCGCCCCAACCTCTTCCTGGGCAAGCAGGAGGTGGGCGGCGACGCGGACCGGCACGAGGCCTGCGCGCGGCTGGCGTCCACGGGCGGTAGCGGCATCGTGTACTGCTCCACGCGGCGCGCGGCCGAGGGCATCTTCTCCGAGCTGCACGGGCGCGGGGTGAAGGCGGTGCTGTACCACGCGGGCATGGATGACGACGCCCGGCGCCGCGCCCAGGACACCTTCATGGCCGCGAAGGAAGCGGTGGCGGTGGCCACCAACGCCTTCGGCATGGGCATCGACAAGCCGGACATCCGCTTCGTCGGCCACGCCAACATCCCGCGGGCGGTGGAGGCGTACTACCAGGAGATTGGCCGCGCGGGCCGCGACGGACAGGCCGCGCGCGCGGTGCTGCTCTTCAACCACTCGGACGTCTTCACCCAGGAGCGGCTCATCCAGAGCAGCCACCCGGCCGAGGCCATCTTCGGGGACGTGTGGAACGTGCTCCAGTCGGTGGAGGAGTTCGAGCGGGGCGTGCACGCGCTCGCGGGCACGGTGAACGCCAGCGAATTCGAGGTCAGCGCGGCGCTGCGCATCCTCGAACGCGAGGGCAAGGTGGAGCGCGGTGGCCGCGGAGAGGGCGAGCACGGCATCACCCTGCTGGAGAAGGCGACCTCCGCGCACCCGCACTCGCCGGACGCGCAGCGGCTGCTCAAGTCCCTGCTGGAGACGTTCCCCGTGGGCCGGCAGGTCACCACGGAGCTGCCCATCCTCGCGCGCCGAATCGGCCTGTCGGTGGACGAGGTCCGCCACGCGCTGGGCCTGCTGGAGAAGGCCCAGGTGACCAAGGTCCGGCGCCCCTTCGCCGGGCGCTCCATCCGCGCGCTGGAGCGGGTGCCCTTCCGCGAGCTGGGGCTCGACCTGAGCCACGTGCGGGAGCAGGAGCGGCAGAACCTGTCGCTGCTGCGGCGGATGACCGAGTACGCGTACACGGACCGGGACAAGAAGTGCCGACGCTCGGCCATCCTCCACTACTTCGGCCAGCGCGACGCCCAGGCGTCGTGTGGCAACTGCGACGTGTGCGCGCCGGAGAAGATGCCCACGCTGCTGGCCCACGGGCCGGCCGCGTCGCGCTCGCGTGGCACGGGCTCCGCGGCGGCGCCGGTGGTGACGAACTACAGCGAGCTGGCCTCCACGGAGCTGCGGCGCTGGCGCAAGGAGCTGTCGAAGGACCTGGGCGTCGCCCCCTTCATCATCTTCAACGACGCCACGCTGCTGGGCCTGTCCGCGGCGCTGCCGGTGGACCGGGAGGGCTTCCTCGCGGTGAAGGGCACCGGGGAGAGCCGCTGGGAGCGCTTTGGCCCCAAGGTGGTGGAAATCTGCCTGATGGCGCGCGCCGCTGGCCATGAGCCCCAGGCCGTGCCGGACGCCGCGGTGCGCGCGCGCAAGCCCGCGATTCGGCGCCGGAGCTGAAGTCGCGGCCTCCTCAGGGGTGCCGGCGTCCGCCCTGGCGCAGGGCCCGGCGCGCCAGCAGCGTCCGGACGCCGCCCATCACCGTGCCCACCACCATCGCGAGCAGGAAAATCACGACCATGGTGGTGAGCCCGAAGACGACGCGCACGCCCACCTCGGAGATGCGGCCGGAGAAGTAGGCGGCTCGCAAGGGCTCCATGGCCCCTGTCAGCTCCAGGGCCCGCGCCGGCAGCGAGTCCAGCGACAGCGACAGCCGCTGGAGGAAGCGCGAGGGGAAGTAGCGCAGGGCAAGCTCTACCCCGAGCCCCAGCAGCAGGTAGACGAGCGACAGCAGGAACGCATTGCCCCACATGATGTGCAGCAGTGGGGAATCCGTTCGGGAGGAGAAATACCTCACGCTACCTCGCCGCCTTCTTCTTGAGGCTGGGCAGGGCCTTCTTCACCCGCGCGGCCTCATTCGCGCCGCCGGCCAGCTTCAGGAACGCCTCGTAGGACTCCACGGCCCGAGGCAGGGCGCCGGGCTCGCGCACCAACGCATCCGCGAGCGCCAGGCGCGCCAGGCCGTCCGCGGGCTCCAGCTCCACGGCCTTCTCCAGCGCGGCCCGGGCCACGTCCTCCTGCCGCTGCTTGAGCGCCACCATTCCCAGTGCAAGCTGGGCGCGCCCATCGAAAGGCGCCAGGCGCACGGCCTCATCCGCCGCGGTGCGGGCATCCTTCACGGCCCCCGCCCCCAGCAGCGCGCGCGCCATGGTGGCCCGCGCGAAGGCCTTGTCCCAGACAGTCGGCGCCCTGGCCGCCAGGTCCTCGAGCGTCCGAGCGGCACCCCGCCCACCGCCCGGCAACTGCGCGTACAGCTCTCCCACCCGGCCACACGTGGCATCGGGCCCTTCCCGCCGGGCCGCGGCGAAGGCCGCCTCCGCGTTGCCACTGTTGCCCTGGCGCATGAAGGCGAGGGCAATCTCACAGAACGTGTCCGCGTCCTTCGGGTCCAGCTTGTTGGCGCGCTCCAGCGCCGAGAAGCCGGCCCGCGCGTCTCCCGCGCCAAAGAGGATGGCCGCGCGCAGCTTGTGCGCCTCGGCGTCATTCGACACCAGCTTCACCGAGCGCTGCACCGCGCCCTCCGCCTCCTTGCGGCGGCCGGCGTGGAACAGCGCCAGCGCGAAGCCCTTGTGCGCGGCCGCGCTCGCCGGGTTCTCCAGCTGCCACGCCTCGAACTGCTTGAGCCCGTCCTGCGTCCGCCCCAGGGCCAGCAGCGTGCGCCCCAGCGCGTCCCGGGCCTCGCCGTGCGCGCCGTTGCGCTCCACCGCCTCCGTCAGCGGCTTGAGGGCCATGTCGGGCAGCCCACGCGACAGCATCAACCGCCCCAGCGAGCACGCGGCCTCGTAGTCACGCGGGTCCTTCTGGGCCTCCTCGAACAGGGCCTGCGCCTTGTCGTAGGCCCGCTCGCGCCAGTAGAGCTGCCCCAGCGCCAGCCGCATGTCGTTGCGAGGCCGCTTCGCCGCGTGCAGGGCCTTCTCCAGCAGCTCCCGCGCCTGGGCGCCATGGCCCTCGGCGGCATCCGCCAGGGCCAGCCAGGAGACGGCCTCCGGGGGATACCGGTCATTCACACGCGTGCGCGCCAGCTCCGCGCGGGCCTTCTTCCAGTCTCCCAGGCGCGCATACGCGGCGCCGCGCACCAGGGACACCTTGCGGCCCCCATCGGCGTCCAGCCGGGTGAGGACCTCGCGCTCCCGGTCGCGGTCCAGCAACGCGCGGCCCAGCCCTTCGCGGGCCTCTTCGCTCTTGGGCCGCAGCTTGAGCGCGGCCTCGTAGGCGGCCTGCGCCGCGCCCAGCGTCCCGGCCGCGCGACTGGCGGCGCCGAGCGCGAGCTGGAACTCGAAGGCCAGGGGCCCCTGAGTGCCCTTGGAGAGCAGCGCGCGGGCCTCGGCATGCTTGCCCTGAGCGGACAGCAGCTCGCCGTGCACCAGCTGCTGGCGCGCCCTCAGTGGCGAGGAAAGCTTCGGGTCCTCCGCGAGCTTCGCCACGTCCGCCAGCGCGGCCTCCAGGTCCTGGTACAGCGCGAGCCGAGCCTCCGCCTGGCCGATGCGGGCCGCGGGGTGCTCGGGGGATTTCTTGCGCGCGCGCTCATACATCTCAATGGCCTGCGGAAAGTCCTCGGAAGCCTTGTAGTAATCCCCCAGGGCCACCAGCGCGCGGACGTTGGCGGCGGAGGCACGGAGCGCGCGGTCGAAGCGTTCGAGCGCCTGCTTCTCGTCCTTCGCCTCCAGCAGCAGGCTGCCGGCGAGCGCATGGACCTCGGTGCTCTCCTGCTGCGAGCCCAGCAGCGCGCTCCGCGCCAGGGCGCGTCCGCGCTCGTCCGCCACCAGCACGTTGGTGACCAGCACCTGAGCGGGGGCGGTGTCCTTCACGCCCGGCCGCTCCAGCGCCTCCAGCGCCTGACGCCGGTCCTCGGAAGCCTGCCCATGGTCCGCGTAGCGCAGCGCGTGCGCCCAGGCCGTCAGCGCCCAGGCCCGGCTGCTGCTGTCGTCCATGTCCCGCGCCTTCTGGAGCTGCGCCAGCGCGGCCTCCAACGAGGCCCCCGTGTCCTGGATGATGAGGTCCTCGGCCCGGGCCAGCGTCTCGTTCAGCGTCTGTCCGCCCTGGTTCGCGCGGATGTTGATGAAGCTGAAGACGACGATGGCCAGCACCACCACGCCCACCACGGCCCCAGCGGCCTTCACGCCGTGCCGGGCGATGAACGACGTCTTCGCGGCCTCGCGCGCCAGCTTCGCCCGCAGCTCCTTCTCGTACTCGGCGGTGAGCGCCTCGGTGTCCGGCTTGCGCGCCTTGGCCTTCGCGGCGGAGGCCGCGGGTGCGGGCGCCGCGTCCGGGATGTCCTCCAGCAGGGAGCGCTTGCCTCCAGCGCCTCGCGACGTCACAGGCGCGCTCGCCACGACGGGCCTCGACGCCGTCGGCTCGGGAGGAGGCAGGTCGCCCAGGAGCCCCCCCGCGCCAGAGGCCCCGGTGTCCTCGGCCACGGCGGCCCCGGCTTGCTGCTCCTCCGCGTCACTGCCCGCCTCGGACTCCAAGGCCGGGGCAGGCTCGTCCGCGACGGACACCTGCTGCGTCGGCGCGTCCGCGACGGCGCCGGAGTCCTGCGCGGCGTCAGCGCGCTGTTCGAGCGCGGAGTCCTCCGTGGGCGCCTGGGCCTCGGAGGCCGCTCCATCCGCGCCACGCGGAGGGGCGTCGTCATCGTCCCCCAACCCCAGGTCCAGGCTCGGAAGCTCCGCGCCCAACACGGACGACACCGGCACCGGCCGGTTCAACAAGCCCAGCGCGGCGCCCGCGTCACGGCCCTCGTCAGCAGCGTCACCCGAAGAGGCTCCCGCGCCGCCCTGCTCCGCCGCGTGACTCGACGGTGCCGCCGCGTCAGCGTCCGAGCCAGCCTGCGTGTTCCCTTCCGCATCCGCGTCCTTCTCGGAGGCTCCGGACGCAACCTCCCCGCGAGCCGCCCCCGAGGCGTCTCCCGCCGGCGTGGCGCCGGCATTCGCGGGCTTCAGCTTCGCCCCATCCCCCAGCGCGGCGGCGCGCAGCCGGGCCGCCGCCATGGGCGCCACCGTCGGGCTCGGCGCCTCGTCCTTCGACGCCTCCTCCGCCGGCGCGTCCTCGTCCGACGAGGGCTTGTCCAGCCCCATCAGGTTCGCGAACACAGGGGCCGGCCCACCCGCGAAGGCCTGCTCGGTCTGCTCCAGCCACTGCTTCACGCGGCCATCATTCGGCTGCAGCGCCAGGGCCTTGCGCAGGATGGGGAGCGCGGACCGGTACAGCCGGTGCTGGAGCAGCACCTCGCCAATCAGGTTGTAGGCGTAGGGGTTGTCCTTCTCGATGGAGATGGCCTGCTCGAACTGGTCCATCGCCTCCGCGGGCCGGCCCTGCTGGATGAGGGCCTTGCCCCACAGCACACGCCCGACAACGGACGCGGGGTGGTGGGAGATGCCTTGCCCGCAGACCTCGATGGCACGCGCGGCGTCCCCCTTTTCCAGCAGGGCCTTGGCGAGTTCGACGAAAACGGAAGAGGTGGGGTCCTGCCGGAGGAGCTGCTCGTAACGCTCCACCATCGACTTGGCCATTGCGCTCGCGACTCCGGTGCTCGGGCGGGGGAGCCGGACCATACCACCGCTCTCTCGTCCCAGGCTGCTGCCGGGTGGTACCCTCCCCACCGTGAATCGCCTGCCTGCCCTGCTCCTCGCGCTCGTCCTTGGGGCGTGCGCAACCACGTCCAAGAAATCCAACCTGGAAGCACTCAAGCCCACCGTGGAGCGCTTCCACCAGGCCCTCCGGTGGAAGGACTTCCGGAGCGCCACCCGCATCCTCGTCCCCGAGCGGCGCAAGGACTTCCAGAAGTCGCGCCTGGAGCTCAACGACGACAAGGACCTGTCCATCACCGACTACGAAATCGAGGACGTGAAGCTGTCCGACGACGGGCACCGGGCCACGGTGCAGAGCCGCATCCAGTGGATGCGGCTGCCCTCGGCCTCCGAGCGCACCGCCATCGTCACCTCGGAGTTCGTCTTCCGGGACGGGGCGTGGCTCCTGGAGAGCCAGGACGACGGCCCCTTCGAGGGCGAGCTGCCGAGCCCGAGCACCCTCGCCGAGCAGCCCCCATCCCCCTGAAAAGAAACCGCCCACCGTCTCGGGGCCGGCCGAGGCGGTGGGCGTCGGGAGCTCCCCTATGGAGCGCCCTACAAGAGTCCGCCCGCCGTCTCGGGGCCGGCCGAGACGGAGGGCGTCGGGAACTCCCCAATGGAGTGCCCTACAGTCTGACGGGGCGACACCGTTGCCGGGCCCATGTCGCCGCGCCGTGATGGGCAGCCACTAGAGCAACGGGAGTGCCAAGCACCGAGCCCGGAGCGGGCGCTGATGAATGGCTGGAGATTCAAGGGGTTGCGGCGCCCGGGAGCCTGACGCCGCCCAGCCTCCGAGGTGGGCCTCTGACATGCCTGTCAGGGGCCCCCGGGCCGGACGTCGCGCCGGGCCTGACAACGGTGTCAGGGCGCCTCGGACTTTCCAGCTAGTCGCCCTGGACGGAGCGGATGGTGTCGCGCATGGAGTGGCGCGGCTTCCAGGCCACGTCCTTCACCCAGCGGCTGCCATCCACCGCACAGAGGAACTGGATGTGGTCCAGCTCCGGCGGCGGGAAGTTGGCCAGCCGGTACTTGAACAGCATGCCCAGCAGCGGCCGGGCCACGGGGTGCGGTACGGGGATGGGGGTATTGCCCAGCTCGCGCATCACCGCGGACAGGGGCACCTCGCCGGGGCCCACGACGTTGTAGACGCCCTTGGGCTCGGGGCGGAGCGCCTCCACCATGGCGCGCGCGACGTCCTCCACATGGATGAGCTGCACCATGGGGTCGAAGCCCGCCATCATCCACGGCCGGCGCATGCGCAGGTAGTTGGAGGGCGCGTTCTTGATGGTGGGCCCGACGATGTGGACGGGCCGGAGGATGACCGTCTCGATGTGGGGGTGCTTCCAGAAGAAGCTGTGCGCCAGCATGTCCACTTCGATGAGGTCGCGCACGCCGGAGAAGCGGCTGGCGGCCATGAGCGGCGCGTCCTCCATGAGGAAGTTGGAGTTGTCCGGACTGGGCCCATAGACGTTGGCCGAGGACAGGACGACGACCTTCTTCACGCCGTACTTCGCGCAGTATTCCAGGAGGCGCGTGGTGCCCACGACGTTGAAGGAGTGGTGCTCCTCCTCGCTCATCCGGGGGTCATGCATGATGCCCATGTGGATGACGGCGCGGATTTCGTTCTTCCGGAAGACGTCCTCCGCCTTCTTCTTGCGGAGGTCGAGCTCGTACATCTCGACATCCTTCGGCCGCCCCGCGAAGGGCCGCCGGTCGATGCCGATGATGCGCTCATGCTTGTGCAGCAACTTCGCGAGGGTGCGGCCGAGGTTGCCGCTGATGCCCGTGACGACGACGGCCGGTTTCATGGAACTCCCCTCTTTAGCACCGCCGCGCCGGGTGCTCACCAGAACACGCCCTGACGCTCCTTGAGGCCCTGGTGGAGCATGGACTGGATGGACGCCTTCACGGTGCGGACCTTCTTGTCCAGCTCGCTGTCCTCGTCGTCCGGGCGCCCGGAGAAGTGCAGCGGCTCCCCGAAGTAGATGCGGTACTTCGTGGGCAGGGGGATGGGCAGGCCCGTGGGGGTGATGGGGAAGGACGGGAAGCCAAAGAGCTTCGCCACCGGCTTGAGGTCCATCAGCGCCGGGGCCTGCTCCTCCGCGCCAATGACGGCCACGGGGACGATGGGCGTGTTCGTCTCCAGCGCCAGACGCATGAAGCCCAGGCCGAACTCCTGGAGCTGGTAGCGTTGGGGCCACAGCTTGTTGATGCCGCGCGTGCCCTCGGGGAAGACGAGGATGGCCTCCTCCGACTCCAGCAGCCGCCGGCAGTTCTCCGGCGTGCCGACAATCTGCCCCACGCGGGCCATGAAGGTGGACACGTACGGGAGCGACGACACCCACTTCTCCACCATGCTGCGGATGACGCGGGGCGGGCTGGCGTCCAGCATCATCGCCACGCCAATCATGGCGCCGTCCATGGGCAGCTGGCCGGAGTGGTTGGACACCAGCAGCACCCGGCCGGCGGGCACGTGCTCGATGCCGTATGTCTCCACGCGGAAGTAGTTCCGGTAGAGCCACAGGAGCGGGGCCACCGCGGACAGGCTGTAGTCCAAATCGAAGCCGAACGGGTCCACCCCGTACTCGTTCCCCGGGCGCGTCAGGCCCTGGAGCCGATGCTTCTGTTCAGTGTTGGCCAGCCGGTCCGTCCACTCGCGCAGGCCCTTCTTCACTCGGTCGGTGACGTTCTCCAGCATGGGGGCTCTTTACACCACCGGCCCCGCACCGGCGAAGCAAGCATGCCATCCCGGCCCTCAGAGACAGCCGGGACGTGCGCTGGCGGACAGGCGCCCGGCGACGTCACGCAGCGTGAGGACCTCGCGCTCCGACTTCAGCCAGCCGAACACCTCGCGCAGGCGCGCCATCTTCCGGGTGGCGCTGACGCGCAAGTCCCGCTGCTGCCGCACCAGCTCCGGGGGAACCCCGTCCGACGCGTCCAGCACGTCCACGCCGTGCAGCTCGAAGTTGAAGAAGGTGTCCCGGCGGCAGGCGCGCCAGAGCCCGCGCAGGGACGCGCTGGGCAGCGTGGTGACGAAGGTGCCGATGAAGGGAAAGCGCAGCGCGGGCGTCACCGTCATGGGCAGCTCCAGCACGGCGCCCGAGCCCCGCCGGTAGGGCCGCGCCGGGTCGGGCCGGTACGGCGCCCGCGGCGCCAGCAGCACGCGGGGCGTGTCCAGCACGGAGCGGGACGGACGCCCCAGCATCGCCAGGCCCCCCATCACCACCGCCTTCGCCAGGTAGTACGGCACGGCGGGGAACGCCGAGGAGCCATACCGGTAGCCCAGCGCCGCCGTGGCCGCGTACAGGTCCGCGTTCAGCGTGTAGCCCGGCGCGCGGAACCCCTCCGGCCGCACACCCGTGGCCGCGAGGATGGCGGCATCCGCGCGCGCCAGGTCGGCCTGGATGGCCTGGGGGCCCCGGCGCGTCAGCGCGTAGTCATGGGCGTAGCTGTGGCTGGCCACCTCGATGCCCGCCTCGTGGGAGGCGCGCATGCCCGCCACGGCGACCGGGTCTGACTCCAGGTCCTCGCCGATGACGAAGAAGGTCCCCGGAATGCCCAGCCCGTCCAGCAGCTCCCGGAAGCGAGGCACCGCCACCGCGTGCACCAGCGAGCGGGCGCGTGCGTCCAGCAGCGACTCCGGCAGGCCATGGATGCGGCAGTAATGGGGCAGCGAGTCGAGGTCGACGGAGATGGACGCCAGCCGCACGGTGCGCCCTCCCCGGCTCAGGTCCCGCGGACGCGGATGACGTAGAACAGCTTGCCCACGTTCTTGAGCACGTTGGGCACGCGCTTGAACAGGTGGATGGAGGGCTGGCGCTTCTCGTGGAGCTGGATGGGAATCTCCATCACCCGCAGGCCCTCGCGCCACGCGCGGATGACGAACTCGCTGGCGAACACGTCCATGTCCACCACGCACTTCTGGATGACGGGCAGCAGCGCCTCGCGGCGGAACGCCTTCAGGCCGTGCGTGTCCGTGCCCTGGAAGCCCAGCGCCACCCGCAGCAGCTTGTTGTGCACCCGCGTGGCCGCCCGGCGAATCAGCGGACGCTGGTCACTGGCGCCCTTGGCCGCCTTGGAGCCCACCACCATGTCCGCCTCGCCCCGCTCCAGCCGCGGCAGCGCCGCGTCGTAGAAGGTCAGGTCGCACAGGTCGATTTCATCACAGACGACGTAGGTGCCCCGGGCCTTGAGGATGCCGGCCTTGAGCGCCACGCCGTAGTTGGGCGTCTCCGAGTGGAACCAGCGCAGGCGCGGGTTGTTCGCGCACAATTCCTCGAGGAGGGCCGGCGTGGCGTCGCGCGAGCCGTTCTCCGCGAAGATGATTTCGTAGTCGAGCCCGCGCGCATCCAGCCCCTGGCGCAACTCCTCCGCCGCCGAGGCGATGATGGACTCCTCGTTGTAGACAGGGATGACGACGGTGAGGTGCGGGGCCATGAACTCGAACCGGGATGGCTAACACGACCCAGGCCACCCGTCGACACAATGCGACGGGTGGGCGAAGGGGATGTCAACCGTTGAGTGTCCTCGCGCACGCGCGCCCGGCGAGGATGGCGTCCTCCATGGAGGAGTACTCCCACTGCCCGTAGCGGCCGGCAATCTGGACTCCGGCATGCGCCAGGAAGCGCAGAATCTCTGACTTCGCCGGGCCGTAGGCATCGTCGTAGAGCACGTAGGCGTGGGGAATCTCGCGCGCCTGGGCGAAGAGCACGTCGTCCGCGGCGTGAATCATCTGCGAGCGCACCAGGTCCTCCACCGCGTACTTCTCCGCCGCGGCCGGGGACAGCTCGCCGTGGTGGCTGTACTCCACGTAGAAGGTGGACGTGTCCGGCGGCGCCAGCGGCGCGTACACCGCGGAGGGCGAGCCGATGCGGTACGTGTGGAACTCCGGCTCCGGCAGGTAGATCCAATGCCAGGGCTGGCGGTTGGCCCCCTTGGCGCCCACTGCCACGTAGGTGACGGTGGTGGCGCGCAGCTGCTTCGCCGCGTCCCGCACCGTGTCCGGCACGCCGGCCTCGCCCTGGGCGAGCAGCTTCACCAACCCGGGCAGGGAGATGCTGGACACCAACCCCGCATAGGGCTGCACGCTCCCGTCCGACAGCGTCACCCTCCGGGCCTTCCAGTCGATGGCGGTGGGCTCGGTGTGCGTGCTGAGCTGGCCGCCCTTCAGGTGGCTCAGCATGGCGCGGGCGAGGCTCTCGATGCCGCCCTCGCGCGGGTACAGGAACGACGCGTTGTAGCCCACCGCGTCGCTGCCAGCCCCCAGCGCGCCGTCCACCACTTCCTTGAGGTTGGGGCGGGGCACGAAGCGGCCCACCCAGGCGGCGGACATCTCACGCGGGTGCACCGTCCACAGCTTCTGGTTGTAGGGCACCATGAAGTTCTTCGCGAAGCCCTCCCCCATGAAGCGGAGGATGAACTCCTCGAAGTTGCGCGGCTCGCGCTCGCGCAGCTCGCGGCCCTTCTCACCGTAGACGGCCTCCACGTAGCCGGTGAGGTTCTCCGCCACCACCTCCGGCGGCAGCCCGTGGGTGTTCACCTGGTACGGGAAGCGGGTGAACACCCCGCGCGTGAAGATGCCGGCCTTGCGCTGGATGCGGACCATCTGCTCCGGCAGCCACAGCGTGTTCACCAGGGCCTGGATTTCCGGGTCGCGCAGGTGGAGCCAGTGACCGGTGGGGTCAAAATAACACCCCTGGATGACCTCGGTCTTGATGAGGCCGCCGACACGGTCGGACTTCTCGATGAGGCGCCAGGGCTTGTTCAGGAAGTGGGCGGTGGAGAGGCCCGCGAGGCCCGCGCCCAGGATGACAATGGGTTCCATTGAGGGGCGGGTCTAGCATCTTCCACTCCGGGAGCGGCGAATCGAACGCGGCGTGCTGACCGGTGGAAGGCGGGAGCCCTCGCCTGCTTGCCCGGGAGGGTGCGCTTCAACCTCCTCGTGTGCGTTCTTTCCGGGCTGGAAACGCCTCTGGTAGCCTGCGCGCACCGCGAAGGCGCTCGGTCCCCCTCTCGCGAGTTCGGAACCCCATGAAAGTCTCCTGCCCGTCTTGCCAGACGAACTACAACATCGATGACAAGCGGATCCCCCCGGGCGGCGCGAAGCTCAAGTGCGCCCGGTGCCAGACCACTTTCCCCATCAAGCTCGAAGCGGTGAGCGCGCCCGCGGCGCCTGCTCCCGCCGAGCACGCCGTTCCGCTGCCGGGAGCCGCCGCCGCGCCCCAGGCCGCCGCCATCCCGCTGCCCGGCGCCGCGCCCGCGCAGTCCGCGGCCATTCCGCTGCCCGGCGCCGCTTCCACGCAGGCCGCCGCCATCCCGCTGCCCGGCGCCGCGCAGGCCGCCGCCATTCCGCTGCCCGGTGCCGCGCCCTCGCAGTCCGCGGCCATTCCGCTCCCCGGCGCCCCCGCGTCCACGGGGGCCGTCCCGCTGCCGGGCGCCGCGCCCACGCAGGCCGCCGCCATTCCGCTCCCTGGCGCTCCCGCGTCCACGGGGGCCGTCCCGTTGCCAGGTGCCGCGCCGGCCCACGCCGCCATTCCGCTCCCAGGTGCGCCCGCGGGAGCCATTCCGCTGCCGGGCGCCCCCGAGGCGCTCAGCGCCGCGCCCCACGCCGCCGCGATTCCCCTGCCCGGAGCGGCCGCGCCTCAGCCCGCCGCCATCCCCCTGCCGGGAAGCGCTCCCGAGGCCGACCCGTTCGCCTTCGACATGGGCGAGCCCGCACAGGCCGAGCCCATCCCGCTGCCCGGAGGCGCCCCGGAAGCCGACCCGTTCGCCTTCGACATGAGCTCGCCCGCCGAGGCCGCCGCGGCCATGCCGCAGGCAGGTGGCCCGTCCGGCATGGACGCGTTCGGTGACGACTTTGGCGAGCCGGTCCAGGACACCCACGAGGTGACGCGCGTCGTCTCCATTCCGCTGCCGACCGACGCCTACCGCGAGCCGACCGACGCTCCGTCTTCAGGGTACGGCGTGAATGAGCCCGCGGAAACGGCGCGCGACTTCGACTTCGAGACCGTCGAAGCCCCTGTCGAGGACGCCGCGCAGGGCTACGGCGTGAACGCGCCCGCGGGCACCGCCAGGGACTTCGACTTCGCCGAGGACGCCCTGCCCGCTCCCGTCGAGGCGTCGCCCGCCGAGGACGCGTTCGCCTTCGACATCGAAGCCCCCAGCGGTGCCGCCCAGGCCCAGCCGCCCCAGGCA
>NZ_JABXEP010000187.1:0-14514 GCF_013372605.1 Myxococcus sp. AM009 | reverse complement strand
CCCAGCGCCTGGCCGGGGGGCCAGGCGCTGGGGGCGAACCTCCCGGGCGAGCGAGTCAGTCGGACTTGGAGGACTTGAAGGTGCGAGCGGCAAGCCGGTTCGGGGGAACCGGGCTGCGACCGGGGGGACGCAACGCTCACGCCGACGAGTCAACCGGGAACGACGTTGAAGTGACCTGATGGGCTCATGGCGCGGGGGGAACCCCAGCCGGGGGGCTGGGATGCGACGGGGGTCGCGCCTCTCCGCGCCATGAGTTCGCCAGGACGAGCACCTGGATGCCGAAAAGGCCCGAGGGCCTCGGACCGTTGGGGGACGGTCCGAGGCTCTTTCTTTTGCGGGCTACGGCCGCGTCTTCGTCTTCTTCAGCGCGTCCTTCGCCTGCTGGGCCACGTGGTCCACGGTGAAGCCGAACTTCTGCTGCAGCGCCTTGATGGGCGCGGAGGCGCCGAAGCTGCGCATGGCGACGATGTTGCCGTCATGCCCCACGAAGCGCTCCCAGCCGAAGGCGGCGCCCTTCTCCACCGCGACGCGGGCGCGCACGGACGGAGGCAGCACGCTGTCCCGGTACTCCGGGGACTGCTCCTCGAACAGCTCCCACGACGGCAGGCTGACCACGCGCGCGGGGATTCCGTCGGCCTTGAGCTTCTCCTGCGCGTCCAGGCACAGCGACACCTCGCTGCCGGTGCCGATGAGGATGACCTCCGGCTTGCCGCCCTCCGCCTCGGACAGCACGTAGCCGCCGCGGGCCACGCCGGACGCCGCGCCGTACTTGCTGCGGTCCAGCGTGGGCACGGGCTGGCGCGTGAGCACCAGCACCACCGGGTGCTTGCGCTGCTGGGCAATCACCCGCCACGACTCGACCACCTCGTTGGCGTCACCGGGGCGCAGCACGATGATGCCGGGAATCGCGCGCAGCGACGCCAGCTGCTCCACCGGCTGGTGCGTGGGGCCGTCCTCGCCCACGCCAATGGAGTCGTGGGTGAAGATGTGGATGGCGGGCAGCTCCATCAGCGCGGACAGGCGGATGGCGGGGCGCTCGTAGTCACTGAAGATGAGGAACGTGGCGCCGTAGCCGCGCAGCTTGCTCAGGCACAGGCCGTTGACGATGGAGCCCATCGCGTGCTCGCGCACGCCGAAGTGGATGTTGCGCCCGGCGAACTCGCCCGGCTTCATCGCCTCCCCGCCGGTGATGTACGTCTTCGTGGACGGGTTGAGGTCCGCCGAGCCGCCCACCAGCCACGGGTGGTGCTTGGCGATGGCGTTGAGCACCTTGCCGCTGGAGTCGCGCGTGGCCAGGCCCTTGGCGTCGGCGGGGAACGTCGGCAGCTCCGCGTCCCAGCCCTGGGGGGACTCGCGGCGCTGCATGCGCTCCAGCTGGTCGGCCAGCTCAGGGAACTGCTTGCGGTACTCGGCGAACTTCTGCTCCCACTCCGCGCGCAGCTGCTTGCCGCGGGCGCCCATGCGCTCCTGGAAGCGCTCACGCACGCCGTCGGGCACCAGGAACTTCTCGTCCTCGGGCCAGCCGTAGAAGCGCTTGGTGCCCTTGATTTCCTCGTCGCCCAGCGGCTCGCCGTGGGCCTTGGAGGAGCCCTGGAGCTTGGGCGCGCCGTAGGCAATCTGGGTGGTGACGATGATGAGCGTGGGCTTGCCGCGCGCCGTCTTGAAGGTGCGCAGCGCCTCGCCCATGGCGTTCAAGTCGTTGGCGTCCGGCACGCGCAGCACGCGCCAGCCGTAGGCCTCGAAGCGCCGGCCCACGTCCTCGGTAAAGGCCAGGTCGGTGCTGCCGTCGATGGAGATGTGGTTGCTGTCGTAGACCCAGCACAGGTTGGGCAGCTGGAGGTGGCCGGCGATGGACGCCGCCTCGGACGCCACGCCCTCCATCAGGTCGCCGTCGCCGCAGATGGCGTAGACGTCGTAGCCGAACATCTCGAAGCCGGGGCGGTTGTAGTAGCTGGCGAGCCAGCGGCTGGCCATGGCCATGCCCACGCTGTTGGACACGCCCTGGCCCAGGGGGCCGGTGGTCGTCTCCACGCCGCTGGTCCACCGGTACTCGGGGTGGCCCGGGGTGGACGAGTCGAGCTGCCGGAACTTCTTGATGTCCTCGAGCGACACGGTGGGCGCGTCCTCGACGGTGTACTCGCGCGTGACGCGCTTCACCCCGGCCAGGTGGAGCAGCGCGTACAGCAGCATGGAGGCGTGGCCGTTGGACAGGATGAACCTGTCCCGGTCCGGCCAGATGGGGTGGGACGGGTCGTACCGGAGCTCCTGCTGCCAGAGCTGATACGCCACGGGGGCCAGGGACATGGGAGCCCCCGGGTGGCCCGAGTGGGCCTGCTGCACCGCATCCATGGCGAGGGTGCGGATGGTGTTGATGGCCAGCACGTCCTGCTTGTCGGTTGTCATGGTGTCCTCGCGGTCCCGCTCGCGTGCGCGCACCATGCCGCAACTGACGCTCCAGGTGCTGCACCAAATGCGCTGCGGCTCGCCCGGCCGTCCGCCAGTCCACGGGCGCACCTGGAATTCCTGCCCTGGGGGGCACGGGAATGAATCCCGCGCGCCCAAGGAACGCGCTTCAGCGCCGCGCCGCCGCGCCCCTCACGGTGCGTCCCCGCGTCAGGTGCGTGACGGCTTCACCCAGGCCCTCCACCGTCAGGGCGAACATGGGGAAGACGCGGGCAATCACGGAGATGGTCCCCGTGCGCCACGTGCCCATGGGCTCCGGGTTGAGCCACGCGTTGCGCTCGAAGTGCTGCGCCAACTGCATCAGCCACGTCAGCCCTTCCAGCCCGTCTGTCTTGTAATGCCCCTGCGCGTCGGTGCGGATGGACAGCTCGTAGGGCGCCATGGAGGCATCCCCCACCATGACCAGCTTGTGGTGCCGCCCCACCTGGGCCACCAGCTCCGGCACGGTGATGCCGCCGGTGAGCTGCGGCGTGGCGTAGAGCTTTCCGTAGACGCAGTTGTGGAAGTAGTAGGTGCGCAGCTCCTTGAAGTGCGTCGCCTGGCTGGCCACGCTGAACAGCCGGCTCACCAGCGCCGCGTACGGGTCCATGGAGCCGCCCACGTCCATGGCCAGCACCACGCGCGTGTTGGGCCGGCGCGGCGGCCGCGTCACCACCTCCAGCTCGCCGGCGTTGCGCGCGGTGGCGGCGATGGACTCGTCCACGTCCAGCTCGTCCGGCGCGCCGTCCCGAGCGAAGGCGCGCAGCTTGCGCAGCGCCACCGCCATCTGCCGCGTGTCCAGCACCACGTCGTCGCGGTAGCCGGCGTACCTCCGGGCCCCGGCCTGCATCAGCGCGCGTCCCTGGCGGTTGCCCGCGCCGCCGCCCACGCGGATGCCCTCGCGGCCGAAGCCGTTGTTGCCAAAGGGAGACGTGCCGCCGGTGCCCACCCAGCGGTTGCCGCCGTCGTGGCGCTCCTTCTGCTCCTTCAGGCGCTCCTCGAAGAGCCGGCGAAGCTCCTCCGGGTCCAACTGCTCCAGCAGGGCGACTTCCTCGGGGCTCAGGTCGGGCCGCTCGCGCGCCTCCTCCAGCCAGTTGAGCAGCTCCTGCGTCAGCTCCAGGCTCGCCGTCTCCACGCCCTGGAAGTGGGCGAGGAAGGCCTGGTCAAACACATCCAGCTGCGTCTCCGAGTGCACGAGCAGCGCCCGGGCCACATGATAGAAGCCGTCCAGGTGGCTGTCGTGGAGGCCCGCTCGCAGCGCGCCGGCCAGCGCCAGCGCCTCCTGGGCGCCGACCTTCAGCCCGCGCCGACGCAGCTCGTAGAAGAAGGGCAGGAACATGGCAGCGCCTCTCAGGCCCGAGGACGGCGCCCGCGCCCGAAGGCCTCCGCCACGGAGACCAGGTCCTGCTCCTTCTTCAGCAGCGCGCCCAGGAAGGGGAGCTGCTCGTCCATCTTGAGGTCGTGGACGCCCTGCGCCTTGAGCACGGCAATCCAGTCGATGAGCTCGCTGGTGGAGGGCTTCTTGCGCAGGCGGGTGAAGCTGCGCAGCTCGTAGAAGACCTTCAGCGCCTGCTCGGACAGCGCGCTGTCCAGGCCCGGGTGGTGCACGTCGACGATGCGGCGCATCAGCTCCGTGTCCGGGAAGTCGATGAAGTGGAACACGCACCGGCGCAGGAAGGCGTCGGGCAGCTCCTTCTCGTTGTTGGACGTAATCACCACCACGGGGCGGTGCTTCGCCACCACCTCGTCACCCGTCTCGGTGACGCGGAAGCGCATCCGGTCCAGCTCGTGGAGCAAGTCATTGGGGAATTCCAGGTCCGCCTTGTCCACCTCGTCGATGAGCAGCACCACGCGCTCGGGCGAGGAGAAGGCCTCGCCCAGCGGGCCCTGGCGGATGTACTTGCGGATGTCGCGCACGTCCCCGTCGTTGAAGCGCGAGTCATACAGGCGCTGCACGGTGTCGTAGACGTAGAGGCCGTCCTGCGCGCGGGTGGTGCTCTTCACATGCCAGGTGATGAGCCGGTGCCCCAGGGCCTCGGCGATGGCCTCCGCCAGCAGCGTCTTGCCGGTGCCGGGCTCACCCTTCACCAGCAGGGGGCGCTGGAGGGTCAGCGCGCAGTTGACCGCGGCCTGGAGGCTCTCGTGGGTCAGGTAGGTGTCGGTGCCTTTGAAGCGGACGGGAGTGGGCGCCTGGCTCATGCTCCAGCCCTTTAACACCCGCCGCGTTGTCTGGGGGGCTCGCCTGCCCGGGGCTGCGGAATTGTCAGACCCGAACGGCAAGCTCATTCGTATGTCTCGGGCGGGAGGCAGCCGGCCTGCCGGGCGGGGGAGGACCCGTGGGGTTTGCCGGCACGCACGCCCGTCACCTGCTTCGCGGAGGCGCCATGGGTCACCTGGTTGTTCCAGCACTGTTGCTCATGGGCGCCGTCTCCCTGGCGGTGCGCACCTGCGGGACGGCCGCCGTCACCCGTCCGCCTGCGCTCCAACGGGAGCGCCCGGAGCGCTCCCTCCCCCAGGCCGAGCCGCCGTCCGCCGTCAGCGCCCGGGGGTAGCTGCCTCGCAGCGCGGGAGGGGCTGACCTCTCGGGATGTATGGCTTCGCCCGCCGGTCAACGATTGGTGCGAGCCAAGCACAGGTTTTTACGCCGGTTTCCCGGGGCCCCGTGTATTCTCCCGGGCAATGTCCATTGCGAATGCTCTTGGCGAAATCTTCCGGCGCGAACTCGATGCGCAGTTGGTCCCGTTGCAGGAGGCGGTCCGGCGCATGGAGGAAGGCCTGGAGGCCCTGGAGTTGCTGCGCGCGGTGACGGACCGGCTGGCGCCGCTGACCAGCCGCCTCGGCGCCATGGCGGGTGTGCGGCCGCCCACGGAGCTGCCCGCGTCCACGCGCGGAGGCCGCAAGCAGGCGGTCGCGGCGCCGAAGGGGCGCGCGGCCGTGGTCAGGCCGGTGGCGGCGAAGCCGATGGTCAGCCAGACGCGCGCGGAGGAAGGCACCCGGGCGTGCGCCGTCATCGGCTGCGACCGGCCCAGCCGCTCCAAGGGCTACTGCTCGGCGCACTACCAGAAGCTGCGGCTGCTGATGCGGACCAACCGCCGGCCGTCGGCGTGGAAGGACGACGCGCTTCCGCAATCGGTGGCGGACGTGAAGCTGCCGCGGGGGCGCGCCGCCAGCAAGGCGCTGCATGAGGGTGGCGCCAGGAAGAAGTCCTCGGCGAGGGCCGCCGCCCCCGTGGCGGTGGCGCCGCCGCCCGCCGAGGAGAAGGCCCCGGCCGCCGCGAAGAAGTCGGCGGGGCGGAAGGCCGCGAGCGTGAAGAAGGCCGCGAGCGCGAAGAAGAAGGCCCCGGCCCCCGCGAAGAAGGCCCCGGCCTCCGCGAAGAAGTCGGTGGCCAAGAAGGCCCCGGCCGCGAAGAAGGCCGCGGTCAAGGGGGGGCGCAACGTCAAGACCGCCAAGACGAAGGCCGGAGCCGGCAAGCGCAAGAAGGGTCGGTCCTCCTCCCAGGGCTCGCTGTTCTGATGCGAGCGCCGCGCTCCGCGGAGTCCCTCGGGTCTTCGGGCCCGAGCGGCTCCAGTGGAATCCGCGGAGCGCGGTGAGCAGGCCGGACGAGCGGCCGGTTCTCGGACATCCCCTTCGAGTCTCCGTTGACAGTAATGGGGCGGGGATGGGATTCGGCCCGGCATGAGCGAGCAAGGTTATCCGGTCACCGTGGCGGTGCGTCGTCCCGACGGGCGGGTGGAGCAGGTGCGTGTGGGCACGGCGGTCAAGAGCGGCGAGGGCTTCACGCTGACGCTGGGAGAGATGTCCATTGGCGGCACGCCGGACGCGGCGGCCCCGGCGGCGCGGCGTTCAGCGCCCGCGAGCAGCGGTGGTGGCGGTGGGGATGGAATGGTCTTCCCCAACTACGGCCGCAGCAAGGGCGGGCCCATTGTCGGCGCCAGCATGGGCGACCTGGAGTTCTACGCCAACGGCGCGCGCCGCTCGCTGAACGACCCGAGCAAGTCGCGCTGGCACGACAAGGAGCGCCAGCTGCTCGCCGCCATTGAAGCGGAAATCGCGCGGCAGCGGGGCGGCGACGCGGGCGGTGGCAATGACGGCGGTTACGGCAGCCAGGGTGGTTACGGCGCCGGCGGTGGCTACGGCGGCGACGACATCCCTCCGCCGAACGACGACGACAACATCCCGTTCTGAGCCGCGCCAGGTCGGTGAGTGGCCGCCCCCCATGGGTGGGCGGCCTTCCTGATGTGTTGATTTCAGCACAGCCGTCTCATCCCCCCCTTCAAGCCAGAGACTCCCAGTGAGAGGCTCGGCGCCCAGCTCCGTCGTGTGGGTCTATAAAAACTCACGCGCGCATGCGCCGTTTTCACTGTGCAGCGTAGTCATTGGCGACACCTGGGGTGACATGCTCAGTCACTGAGAGGAAATTCTCGCGGCGAAGCGCTTCATTCTCAACGATCGCCGCTTCATTTGTGAAGCAATGGGAATCTCCAGTAATCTCGGGATCTTCATGGGGCATCTGGCCAGAAGGTGATTCACGGATGAACTGGTCCCGTTCGCCAGCGGCAGTTGTTTCAACGACTTCGTATATGGCCTGAATCCTGCTCAACCCCGTTCGCCAGGGAATGCCTCCCATATGGTGAGACTGTGAAAGAACGGGGCCATTAAATGACACCCAATGTTTGTGTCGTCGGAGCCGGTGCCTTCGTTCCTTCACGGGTAGTGAGCAACGAGCGAATCGCCAGGGCCATCCCGGGGTGGCCGGCTGCGCGCATCGAGGAGAAGGTCGGCATCCGCGAGCGCCGCTTCCTCTGGGACATCGACGAGGCCACGGGCCGGGCGATTCCGCCGCCCGAGGATGACGGGCACATCTACCCGGCGAACAACACGGACATGTGCGAGGTGGCGCTCCGGAAGGCGCTGGCCCAGGCGGGTGTGGACCCCAAGGCGCTGGATGCGCTCTTCGTGGTGACGTGTACTCCGGACGCGCCGCACTTCAACCACGACGCCATGGAGCTGCACCGGCGGTTGGAAATGCGCGAGGACGCGTTCGGGCTCGTGCTGGACGACGGCTGCGGTGGCACGCCGTACGTGTTGGACATGGTGAAGAAGATGATGGACGGAGGGCGCTTCCGCACGGTGGCGGTGGTGGCCTCTGCCTTCACGTCCCCGCTGGTGAACCGAGAGGTCTACACGGACGAACTGCCGGCCGGGCCTGGCCGCTCGAAGACGCTGCAGGGCTACCTCTCCATGTATGTCTTCGGCGACGGGGCGGGCGCGGTGGTGCTCCAGTCGAAGCAGGGGGAGGCGGGGGCGGAGGGCATCCTGGCGTCCTTCTCCGGCAACGCGTACGGAGACCTGGTCATCCGCAAGGGTGGCGGCCTGTTGAAGCTGCCCTATCAGCCGGGGCGGATGCGTCCGGCGGACATGGCCTTCGTGGTGGATGGCTTCCGCGTGGCGCGCAGCTATCCGGAGTACATGCAGAAGTGCCTCGACGCCGTCCTCGGTCCGCGTCCGGAGCTCCGTTCGAAGGTGGAGCGGTATTACTTCCACCAGCCGAACAAGCGGGTGATGGACGCCTTCGTGGAGCGGGCGGGGCTGCCGCGTGAGGCGGTGGCGTGCAACGTGGACCGCTACGGCAACACGTCCGCGGCGGGGATGCTCATCCTCCTGGCCGAGGACCTGGAAGCCGGCCGTGTGCGTCTGGGAAGTGGTGATCTGGTGGTGGTGGCAGCGGTAGGCGCGAACGTCCACTACGGCGCGCAACTCGTGAGGTTGTAATGAACAAGTTGGATCCGAATATCGCCAAGGAGTTGGAAGCACGCTTGGCGTTGGCGACGAAGGACGACACGGCCCGAGGGCTCTTCTTCAACGGCGTGGTGTCCGCCGTTCGCACGATGGGTGGGGACGCGGCGGTGGAGCGCTGTCTGGCGGCCAGTGGTGAGACGCGCTTCATCGACTTCTTCAACTACCCGGTGTCCGCATTCCTGCGGATGTCCTTCACGGCGGCGCAGATGATGGGCCCGGAGCACGGTGGCTTCGACGGAGCGCTGCGGCGCATGGGCGTGGTGGCCACGACGGACTTCCTGTCTTCGGCGGCGGGCAAGACGCTGTTGTTGCTGGCGTCGGACAGTCCGAAGCGGCTCGTGGGCAACCTGCACTCGGGTTATCGCGCGGCGGTCAGTTATGGCGAGCGCGCGGTGAAGTGGACGGGCGATACCAGCGGCATCTTCACGATGAAGCGGGACTTCATGCCGCCCGCCTACCACGAGGGCACGCTCCAGGCCGTCATCGAGGCGGTGGGAGGCAAGCAGGTCCAGGTGCACGGCCGGCAGACGGGGCCGCTCGACACCGAATACACGTTGTCGTGGCACTAGCGCCTGGCGCGTCACAGCGGTGCAAGCGGTGGGCTGAAAAGCCCCTCACGGTCCGGAGGGAGGTACGCCATGTCGCGAAGGCTCGGCGGTGCGGTGGGGATGCTGGGTGTCCTGTTGCTGTCGGCGCAGGCGGGAGCCAATGAGGTGGTGATGCAGTTCCGCACGCAAGAGGACCCGGCGAGCCCCGCGGACCCGGCGGTGTGCGCGGCGGCGCCCTTCGAGGTGAACGTGAAGCTGGGCGGGAGCGTGTATGTGCCCCAGCACAATCCCAAGGACGGCAAGGTGGTGGACGGGGGAGGCCGTCGCGTGGGCACGGCGACGGCATGCGTCCAGGTGACGGACAAAGCCTTCCCTGTCGGGCAGCAGCTGAATGTCTACATGCGCTACAACCTGCCAGAGGGGCGCTTCACGGCGCGAGGCACGTGCACGCTGGTGAGCAACGACGTGCCAGCGGCGGGGCTGGTCCTGGCCGGCTGCGCGATGCGACTGGTGGATGTGCCCAAGGGCTTCGTGGGTGGAACGGTGTCGAGCACCAGCGTCTTCAATCCCCGAAAGCTACCGGGCTACGCCACGGGTTCGTATTACACGCTCTACGCCTACCGTGATGGCCGCCAGCGAGACGCGAGCAAGGTGAAGGAAGCGCAGGAGGCCGCGGCCGCCGCGAAATCGCGGGAGTAGGCGCCACTCGACGGGACGCGGCGCACGGCATTCCCCGCGTCGGGCCAACGGGCGATGATGCGCCCATGGACCGCAAGCGGATGGAGTTCTACACGGCACTCGGGTACCGGGCCCCTTCAGCCGCGGCAACGGCGCTGGGGACGTCCGGAGCCGCGAGCGCCGACGGATTGGAGTTGCCGCCGCTCGGTCCGGACGACCTGGGCGCGCTGCGCGAGCGCTTCCTGCGCGAGCCGGAAGAAATCCTGAGCCTCATCCGCCAGGACTTGGGCGCGCCTGTTTCGGAGGGAGCCCTGGTGCACGTGCTCCAGGAGCTGGAGCAGTCCCTTCGTGAGCCCGAAGCCGCGCTCCAGGCCCTGAGGCAGCCGGCATTCCAGGCGCGGGCGTCGGCGTCTCTGCCGCCGGACTTCACCTTCCCGCTGATGACGAAGGAGATTCCCATCGACCCAGCGCGAACCCGCTTTGAGCCGGTGGCGGACCTGCGCGGATGGCTTTTGTTCAGCGGTCGCGCCTGGCTCCACGGCGGCTGGCACCGGGCGGAGTTCCGTCGGCACGACGATGCGCATCACGCCAACCGTTTCCGCTACGCGCTCCGCGAGCCCGCGCCGGGACGGCCGGTGGAGGTGGCGCTGTTCGGCGGCTTTGGCACGGGCGAGTACCCCGCGCGCTACGTGGCCCGTCAGCTCATCATGCGAGGCGAGCGCTTGGAGTACGCGGTGCACCTGGGGGGCGTGTACTACGCGGGCCGTCAGGGCGAATTCGACGCGCACGTGGCCGAGCCGCTCGAAGCGCTGCTGCCAGTGACAACACTGATGACGCTGAACGCGGGCCCGGAGATGCGCTCCGGAGGCACCCCCTTCTACCGCTACCTGGACGAGCGCCGAGGCGCCTCACGAGCGAAGCAAGTCCAGGAGGGAAGCTACTTCTGCCTGGCCTCGGAGCGCTTCCAGCTCATCGGTCTGGACACCGCGTACTTCG
This sequence comes from Myxococcus sp. AM009, assembly GCF_013372605.1. NCBI lineage: Bacteria > Pseudomonadati > Myxococcota > Myxococcia > Myxococcales > Myxococcaceae > Myxococcus > Myxococcus sp. AM009. The sequence continues at coordinate 4,051 of NZ_JABXEP010000187.1, read as the reverse complement.
AGCCAGGGCGGCACCAGGAGCCCGCGCTCCTGCGCTGGCTGGAGTCAGTGCTGGGGGAGGGCCGCCAGCGAGGTGCGACGAACATCCTCCTGAGCCACGATGCGCCCTATCGGTACGGAGAACCGACGCACGCCGGTTTGCTGGAGGACCTCCGGGAACTGGCGGTCGAGCGCGCACTGGTCGATTTGTGGTTCTGGGGCGCTACGCCATACGGAGCGCTGTTCGACCGGAGCGCCGCGCTCCCATTCCTGGGAGGAAGCCTGGGGCACGCGGGTCTACCGGTGCGAGCGGTGACGCCGGGCCTGTCGTCTCCAGCACCCGTGCGCTTCCTGGAGTCGCACACACGCTTCCCCGAGTGGGCGGACCTGAGACCTGAGCTGGGCAACAACGGCCATGGCTCACTGCTCCTGCAGGAAGACGGCACGTTGGGGCTCCAGCTCCTGGACTGGAGGGGCAACGTCCGCTGCACGGCCAGACTGGCCCGCGAAGGGAAGGGCCCGCTGACGTACCAGCACCTCGAGACATCCGAATCGGAGCCGTGAGCGCGCGGGCGCGGGCTCACAGCCAGACGCGCGTGTACCAAGGTAATCGGGAAGGCACGCTCCTGCTCCGAGCCGGGTCGGGAGGGCGCGGCACGGTGACATAGCGGAGCCGGTATCCGTGAGGCAGCGCCTTCCAATACGTCACCTGCCACGGCGTCAGCACCTCGCCGCGTTTCGACGCGCTGACCGGCTGATGCACATCGCCGAGTGACTCATGGAAGTGGAACTCCCCCTCCGCGGCTTCAAGGCTCGCGGCCTCGATGACCCAGGCGTCCTGGGCATCGTCGGCGGAGGGCTCCTGGCCCGCGTTGACGAACCGGCTCCAATCGGGCCTGGCGTGGTGCTCCCAGGCGGCGCCGCCTGCATCCGTCAGCGAGTAGCCGAAGGGAGTGCGGGACTGCCGGGCATCCATGGCGCTTGAAATCGCCTCGGGGGAGAACAGCGCCTGCAGTCCATCCGGAAGCATGTGGACGCGGATGAGCCCGCGCTCGGCGAGCAGCGACAGCCGCTCACACAGCTCCTCCCGAGACAACCGCGGGTCGTCCGCCATGTTGAGCGCGACGTGCGGGTTCGGCTCCACGAGCATGTGCAGGGGCGTGGGCAGCTCCATGGCGGCCTCCAGGAGCCAGAGGTCCAGGGGCTCCACTGGCGGGCGCTCACTATCGGGCGGTGCCATGCGGCCTCCTCACTCCTGGGGGATGCCACGCTCGCGCATGAAGATGTCCAGGGACTTCCGGGCCTTCGCCTGGACCTTCTTCTTCAACAGGGGCGTCCACCCGAGCAACAGCCCCGTGGGGCCCAGCGCCTGGCGGGACCAGGTCCAGAAGTCGAAGTGGTCGCGGTGCCGGACAATCTTCCCGTCGCGGAACTCGAACTCGGCATCGATGCGATTGAGCACCTTCCTGCCGGTGCCGCTGAACGTGTAGTTCGCATCCCAGTGGGCGCGGCCCTGGTGGTCATCGGCCTGCACGTCGCGGAAGGTGACCTCCAGGTCCTTGCCGCGCTCGCAGAGCATGAGCCACATGGCACCGGGCTCCCGGCGACGGAGTCCAACGAAGGCGGCGTCGGAGAACTCCACCTCCGGGTGGTAGCAGGCGGCCATGGCCTGGGCGTCCCGGCGTTGGAACGCTGAGTAGAAGTCGGTGATGAGTTGGGCGTGCGGGTGCATGGGACAGGTGTAGCAGACCTGCCAGTGGAGACGCGCCAACTGTCCGGATGGCGCCGCTCGGAAGGTGAAACGCCCCTGGGGGGGCATGTGGCCTGGCTGGAGGGCGATGCGCCCCTGGCAACGTGGTGTTGTCCCGCCGCGCCACACCGCCCTTCGCGGGACTGTATTGCCTGTTGTGGCCAGCGCCACGGTGAGGTCCCAGTGGGGTAGGGCCGTCGTGTGAACCTGTGGACCGTTGGTATGCCGAATCGGGCGGCGCTGAGGGGGCGTGCATGGCAGATTGCGGCCCATGGCTCGCGACATCGTCATCTGGCCCCACAAGGTCCTCACCTCGTCCACCAAGCCCGTGACTGACTTCGGCCCTCCGCTCGAGACGCTCTTGGAGCAGATGGCCGAGTCCATGAAGGAAGCCGAAGGCATCGGCATCGCCGCCAACCAGGTCGGCGAACCCCTGCGCGTGGCGCTGGTTGGGCGGGAGGACGGCACCTACTTCGAAATCGTCAATCCGCAGATTCTGGAGAAGATGGAACCGGTGACGATGGAGGAGGGCTGCCTGTCCGTCCCGCGCGAGTGGGAGAAGTGCCCGCGCTTCCACAAGGTGAAGGTGCGCTACCAGGACAAGTCGGCCGAATGGCACGAACTCGAGGCGGAAGGCCGGCTCGCGCACGTCCTGCAGCATGAAATCGACCATCTCGACGGGCACGTGTTCGTGGACCACCTGTCCAGCCTCAAGCGCACGCTCATCCTCGACCGGATGAAGAAGCTCCAGAAAGTGAAGATCCGCCAGAAGGGCTAGTCAGGGTGACAGGATGGCCGAAGCCGCCAGGGCCACGCGCTCCATCCCCGAGCGCGTGGCGCGATTTCGCGAGGACTACCGGCGCAAGCACGTGAGCCCCCGCTACTCCGGGCGCGCGCACTTCGTCTTCACGAGCCTGGGCTCGCTGGCGGTCATCGGCTGCGCCATGTCTCTCCTGGAAGGAGGCCGGCCCGTGGAATGGCTGACGCTGCCCGCGGTCTTCCTGCTGGGCAACGTGGTGGAATTCCTGGGGCACCGAGGGCCCATGCACCACCGCCGGCGGGGGCTGGGCCTGCTCTTCCAGCGTCACACCGAGCAGCACCACCGCTTCTTCACCCACGACGCCCTGGCCTACGAGTCCGCTCGGGACGTGAAGATGGTGCTCTTTCCTCCTGTATTGCTGCTGTTCTTCCTGGGAGCCATCGCCGCTCCACTGGGGACGTTGTGCTTCGTCCTCATCTCGCCGAACGTGGGCTGGCTCTTCGTCGCCGCGGCGGTCGGGTATTACCTGATGTACGAGTGGCTGCACTTTTGCCACCACCTGCCGCCCGAGCACCCAGTGGCCCAGCTCGCGCTGATGCGGCAACTGCGCCGCCACCATGAGGCCCATCACGACCCTGCGAAGATGCAGCGCCACAATTTCAACATCTCGTTTCCGTTCGCGGACTGGCTCTTCGGGACATCATGGCGGCCCGAAAAGGACCGTCGCGAGAAGTCGTAAACACCAGAAGCGTGGGCCCTGGTCCTGGAGGGCAGGTTGCTTCCCGAGCGGCAAGGCCCTGATATTTCAGGGGAAGGCTTGCGTCAGGGCCTGGGTTGTCACACCTGCAGGTGCGCTGAACCTGCAGGTGCGGGCGTCAGAGCACGGCCCCGATCAAGATCCATTGACGTGCAGGAAGCGGCGCGTTAGTAAGTGGACCCCTGCTCGCCGCCTCGGTGTCCATCACCCGGGAGACGATCAGGAAGAAAGAGTCGACGAAGCTTGTTGACCCTGAACGCGGCGGTGATAGAAGCCGCGCCCCTCGCAAAGAAGCCCGCGCGCTGGCGCGGAAGGTACTTCGAGCGAGTCAGTACGAAAATACGGAATACGGCGGTCAACGCAGCAGGTTGACAGGAGACGCGGTGGTGGTACAAACCGCGCCCCCGACGAAGAAGCCCGGAAGGAAAGGGCGGACGAGTCGAGGGAGTCAACGAAAGCAGCGGTTGACAGGGAGGGCGGCGAAGCGGTAGAAGCCGCGCCCCTCCGGAAGAAAGCAGCGGAAGCCACTGGGCGGCGCTGAAGACTCCGGAAGCCAGCAGGACGGCGAAAACAGCAGCTTGACAGCAGACGCCGGACTGAAATAGAAACTGACGCCCCGCCGGACGAAAAGACGGCGAGGCAGCAGCGAAGAAAACAGTAGCAGGAAGTCGCTGGCGGTACAAGCGACTCGGTCTTTGAAAACCAAATAGCAAGCCCAAGAAGAAGCTAGATTGCGGAAACCGCAGTCAATTTCTTAAGACGGTGCCAGCCAGGTCGCGCTGAGAAGCGCAGCCGGCAGCACTGGA